>NZ_JAYGHZ010000014.1:0-17229 GCF_034931285.1 Synechococcus sp. BA-120 BA3 | reverse complement strand
GGCCTGCAGCGCGGCGGCCACGCCACCACTGCCGCCGCCCCAGACGATCACGTCGGCCCTGCGATCGAAGCCCGTGCGCATCGGGGAGAGGGGGCCGGGGTCAGGGGGCCAGCATCCCATCCCGGAGCCATGGGTAGGATCCGGGCCCCGGGCCTGGGCCCACGGGCGTCATGGGGGCCGTCACCGGACACCTTCCTGCCGCCGGCGGACCCGGCCGACGTCGCCTGCCGATGACCTATACCCTCACCACCCCCCTCTATTACGTCAACGACCGCGCCCACCTGGGCAGCACCTACACCACCCTCGCCTGCGACAGCATCGCCCGCTTCCGGCGGCTGCAGGGGGAGCAGGTCACCTTCATCACCGGCTGCGACGAGCACGGCCTCAAGATCCAGCGCTCGGCCGAGGCGGCCGGACTCACTCCCCAGGCCCACTGCGACGCCATCAGCGGCGAGTACCGCGACCTCTGGCGCCGCTGGGGCATCAGCAACGACCGCTTCATCCGCACCACCGACCCACGCCACCGGGCGATCGTGGAGCAGTTCTTCGCCCGGGTCGAGGCCAGCGGCGATGTGGTGGAAGGGCGCCAGCAGGGCTGGTACTGCGTCGCCTGCGAGGAGTTCAAGGAGGAAGCAGCGTCGGCCACCGAGCCCCACTGCCCCATACACCTGCGTCCCCTGGAGTGGCGCGACGAACTCAACCTCTTCTTCCGCCTCTCCCGCTACCAGGAGCAGATCGAACAGCTGGTGGCCAGCGACGGCTTCATCGCGCCCCGCTCCCGCCGCCGGGAGGTGGAGAACTTCGTCGCCGGCGGCCTGCGGGACTTCTCCATCTCCCGGCTCGACCTGCCCTGGGGCATCCCCGTGCCCGGCTACCAGGGCCACACCTTCTATGTGTGGTTCGACGCCCTGCTGGGCTACCTCTCGGCCCTGCTGGAGCCTGACGATCCCGCCGACCTGAGTCTGCTGGCGGAGCGCGGCTGGCCCGCCCAGCTGCACGTGATCGGCAAGGACATCCTGCGTTTCCATGCCGTCTACTGGCCGGCCATGCTGCTCTCGGCCGGGCTGCCCCTGCCGGAGAAGGTCTTCGGCCACGGCTTCCTCACCCGGGAAGGCCAGAAGATGGGCAAGTCCCTGGGCAACGTGCTCGATCCCGACGTGTTGCTGGAGCGCTGCGGCACCGATGCGGTGCGCTGGTACCTGCTGCGGGACATCCCCTTCGGTGACGACGGCGATTTCCAGCAGCAGCGCTTCAGCGATCTGGTCAACAACGACCTGGCCAACACGATCGGCAACCTGCTCAACCGCACGTCTTCGATGGCGCGCCGCTGGTTCGACGGGGCCGTGCCGCCGGCCGGGGCCGCCGCCGCCGCTGACCATCCCCTGGCCCTGCGCTGCCTGGCCTGCGCCGAGGCCGTCGATGGGGCCCTGGAGGCGCTGGATTTCCGCACGGCGGCCGCCGCGATCCTGGAGCTGGCCGAGGCGGCCAACGGCTTCCTGAATGATCGCGCCCCCTGGAAGGCGATCAAGGCCGAGGAGGGCCGCGCCGGAGTGGCCGAGGACCTCTATGCCGTGCTGGAGACCAGCCGCTGGGTGGCGGTGCTGCTGGCCCCCCTGCTGCCGGATCTTTCCGGGCGCATGCTCGAGCAGCTCGCCCAGCCGCCCTTGGTGGCCGACAGCGGCTGGACGGCGGCCCGACACTGGGGGAAGCTGGCCAGTGAGCTGGCCCTGCCCGAACCGACACCGGTGATGCAGCGACTGGAACTGGATTCCCCCCTTTGACGCTCCCTTTCCCCGCGCGATCCTGGCGCCTGTCGGCCCTGCTGCTGCTGCTGCTCACCGGCTGCGGCCGCAGCGACGTCGCCCGCGAGACGGCCCCCACCCCCTTCGTGTTCCGTTCCCTGGATCTGCGCCAGCAGGATGTCTTCGGGCGGCCCAACTGGGAACTGACCAGCCCCGAGGCCCGCTACGACCTGCGGCGCCGCGTCGCCCGGGCCCTGCAGCCCCGCGGCGTGATCTACAGCGACGGCAAGCCCGCTTACCGGGTGGAGGCCTCCACCGGCACCGTGATCAATGACGGCGCCGTGATCCTGCTGGAGGGCAGGATCCGGCTGCAGCGGCTGGGCAAGGAGCCGGTGATGATCCAGGGCTCCCGGGTGCGCTGGCTTCCCTCCCGCAACCTGATGGAGATCGACCGCCATCCGGAGGGTTTCGACCCCCACACCCGGCTCTCCGCCCAGCGGGCCACCTTCCGTCTCGACAAGGACACCCTGGAGCTGCAGGGCAAGCCCCAGCTGCAGCGCTGGGCCCAGGCGTTCGATCCCTTCCGGGCCAACCCCGTGGGCGCCCCCCAGATCCTGGTGACGGTGACCTCGGTGCTCTGGCAACCCGGCAGCGGTGCCCTCACCGCCCGCGGGCCGGTGCTGGGGGAACGGCGCCCGCCGGGTTCGGCCTCCAACCGCCCGCTCCAGACCCTCACCGCCACCTCCCTGGTCGGCAACACCCAGACCCAGCTGTTCAACCTCGGGCCGCCGGTGCTGTTCAGCGACCCGGCGGTGGCCGGCGGCGCCAGCGCCCGGGGCAAGGCCCTGCAGGTGGATGCCGCCCAGCATCTGGTGCGGATCCCCTCGGGCTGCTTCCTCCAGCAGGACGGTGCCAGCCTTGAGGCCCGCACCTGCTCCTGGAACTGGCAGACCCAGGCGGTCACCGCCGATGGCTCGGTGCTGCTGCAGCGGCCCGCCAGCCGCCAGCTCACCCGCGGCGGCGTGCTGCGCGGCCAGCTGGGGGACAAGGGGGCCGTGGTGGTCACCAACCCCGGCGGCCGGGTGTTCAGCCAGTTCCAGGTGCCGCCGTCGACGGCGGCACCAAGGCCGGTGGCGCCGCGTCCGAAACCGGAGCCAATTCGCCTCTGAGCCTGCGGGCCCAGCCGTCGATCCAGGCCAGATCGCTGCGGCTGAAGCAGCGGGGTGACCAGCCGCCCAGCACCAGCACCCCCTCGGCGCCGAGGGGCTGGACCACCACCGCCGGCAGTCCGGTGGGCAGGCTGCTGAACTCGTCCCGGCCCGGGTAGAGCTTCAGATCCACCAGGGAGATGGCCTTGCCGCTGGCCATGCTGCGCTGGCAGATCGCCCCGGGAAGGAAATCGCCGCTGCCCAGCACGCCCCGCTCCAGCAGGGTGCGGCCGCGCCAGTGGAGCAGCACCACCGCCGCCGGCGTCGCCGTCAGCAGCATGGTGCTGCCCCAGCCCAGTTCCTTGGCCAGGGACGCCTCCAGATCCGGCGCCAGACGCAGCCCCTCGGGGCCCTCCAGCGGCACCCGCTCCGGCGCCACGGGCTCCACCCGCTGCCAGAGCAGGGCGACCAGCAGCAGCAGCACCGCCAGGATGCTGGCCAGCACCGAGGCGCGCTCCAGGGGCGGCTCCAGGCTGGGGGCGGTCATCTGGTTGAGCACCACCAGGGCCAGGCCCGTGGCGCCGCAGGCCAGGACGACGCGGGCGGGGGCGGACATCGTCATCGTGGGGAGGCGGCGTTGCGGGGCGTGGCGAGGCGTGGCGGAAGCTGTCCCCAGGATGCCGGAACGGGGCCGCAACGGCAGACTGGTGGCGTCTTGCACGATGGCCTTGGCTTCAGTGACGCCTCCGGTGACGGCAGCGCCCCCCGGCCGCTCCGGGCTGCTCCGGTCCCTGCTCTCCCTGCTGTTGGCCTTCGGCCTGGTGCTGGCGGCGCCGGTCGCGGCCGCCCGGGCCCTGTCCGCGGCCGACCTGCCCGCCAGCCCACCGGCCGACCATGTGCTCGACGGCGCCAACGTGCTCAGCCGGGCGGGCAAGGCCGAGATCGAGCGCCAGCTGCAGTCCTTCGGCGCTGAACGGGTCGATGCCCGCCTGATCACCCTCACCCGGCTCGACTACGGCCTCGATCTCCAGACCCTCGCCGGGCAGCTGGTGGAGCGCTGGTCGGCCGATCCCCCCGCCGGCGGCAGTCCCGACCCCCTGCTGCTGCTCCTGATCGACACCCAGACCCGCTCCACGGCGATCGCCGCCCAGGCCCCCCTCGACCGCCAGTTGCCCGATGAGCTGCTGGAAAGCACCGCCGAAACCACGATGGTCCAGCCGCTGCGCAGCGGTGACCGCTACCGACAGTCGGCCGTTGATGCCCTGCAGCGCCTCGCCGCCGTGCTGCAGGGCGGTGAGGACCCCGGTGAACCCGTCGTCGAGGAGGCCGTCGCCGTCGTCAGCAACATTCCCACCCGGGAGGAGACCTCCAGCAGCAACGCCTTCACCTGGGTGATCGTCCTGCTGGTGGTGGGCACGGTGGTGCCGATGCTCACCTGGTGGGTCTTCTCCCGTTGATTCCCCCGCGACCCGCCTCCCCATGGGACTGACGAACTGGATGGGTACCTTCGGGCGGGCCCGCTCCCTCGACCTGAGTTCCGATCTCGAGCGCGGCTACGAAGCCGCCCTGCTCATCCAGAGCATCGAGATGGAGCATTACAACGACCGTCCGGTGCGCCCCGAACTGGAGCTCAGCATCCCGCGGGCGATGCAGGCCCAGGTGCTGCGCCGTTTCCGGGCGGCCCTGCAGGTCTGCCGCCAGTCCAGGCAGATGCTCGCCCCCTATCGGCAGGAGCTCTCCGGCCAGGAGCTGCGCCAGTACCAGCTGATCGACACAGTCACCGCCCGCTACGCCGTGGCCCGGGAGGAGCTGCCGGCCCTGAGCCGCACCCCTGAGATGCTGCCCCGCAGCCTGGTGAGTGTGGTCGACCAGGTGCGCCGCCAACTCGACCCGGAGGCGGAGGCGAGCGTGGTGGCGGGCTTTCGCCGCCGCCGCGACTCCACCCTGGTGTCGCTGCGGATCCTGCTGCTGCTGGTGCTGGTGCCGGTGCTGGTGCAGCAGGTGAGCCGCACCTATGTGGTGTCGCCCCTGGTGGATCGTTTCGCTCCCGACAACGCCTTCCTCACCTACCCGAAACCCCAACTGGAGGAGCGGGCCGTCGAGAAGCTGCGCGTCTACCAGGCGGAGATCGAGTTCGACGCCCTGCTGGCGGGCCGGGCCCTGCCCAGCCGCGAGGAGCTCCAGACGGAGCTGGCCAAGCGCGCCCAGGAGCTCAAGGAGGAGGCCGATCAGGAAAGCACCCACGCCATCAAGAACGTCCTGGCCGACGTCTGCGGCTTCATCGGCTTCGTGGCGGTGGCGATCCTCGGGCGGCGCGACATCCAGGTGCTGCGGGGCTTCATCGACGAAATGGTGTACGGCCTGAGCGACAGTGCCAAGGCCTTCGCCATCATCCTGTTCACCGACATCTTCGTCGGGTTCCACAGCCCCGAGGGCTGGACGGTGCTGCTGGATGGGATCGCCAATCATCTGGGCTTACCGGCCAGGGAGAATTTCGTGATGCTCTTCATCGCCACTTTCCCGGTGGTGCTGGCCACGATCTTCAAGTACTGGATCTTCCGCTATCTCAACCGCGTCTCGCCGTCCTCGGTGGCCACCCTGCGCAACATGAACGGTGGCGGTTGAGGTGGCGGCTGAGCCCCCGTCCGGGCCCCAGCGCCATCCCCGCCTCACGCTGGTCAGCGGGCCTTCACGGGGCGGCAAGAGCCGCTGGGCCGAGCATCTGGCCGGCGCCAGCGGCCTGGCGGTGATCTACCTGGCCACCGGGCCCTGCCTGCCCGACGACGAGGCCTGGCAGGAGCGGCTGCGGCGGCACCGACTCCGGCGTCCGCCCGCCTGGGGCTGCCGCGAGGTGGGCGGTGAACTGGCCGCCGAGCTTGGACGTCTGCTGGACGGCCAGCTGGGACTGGTGGATTCGCTCGGGACCTGGGTGGCCGCCCATCTGGTGCTGGAGGAGCCGGACTGGCGGCACCGCTGTGACGAGCTGCTCGGCGCCATCGGCGCCTGCCCGGCCCCCCTGGTGGTGGTCTGTGAGGAGACGGGCTGGGGCGTGGTGCCGGCCACGGCGGCCGGATCCCGCTTCCGCGACCGGCTCGGGGCCATGCAGCAGACCCTCCAGGCCCACAGCGAGGCAGCCTGGCTGGTCCTGCAGGGGCGTGCCCTCGACCTGCTGGCCCTGAGTCAGCCCGTGCCCCCCGGGCCCTGAGGGCCGCCCCGGATGCCCCGCGTCGTTCTCTACCAGCCCCAGATCCCGCCCAACACCGGCAACGTGGCCCGCACCTGCGCCGCCACCGGCTGCGAACTGCATCTGATCGAACCCCTGGGCTTCGCGATCAGCGATCGCCATCTGCGCCGGGCCGGCCTGGATTACTGGCCCTGGGTGTCGCTGCACCGCCACGGCGACCTGGAGCGCTTCCAGGCGGAGCGGCGGCGGCGGGGGGGCCGGCTGGTGGCCCTCAGCAGCCAGGCGGAGGCGGCCTACACCGACTTCCGCTTCCATCCGGACGACTGGCTGCTGTTCGGGCGGGAGACGGACGGATTACCGAACGCCCTGCAGGCGTCGGCCGAGGCCCGGCTCACGATCCCGATGGCCTGCCGGGCCCGGGAGGGCCAGGGGGGCGTCCGCAGCCTGAATCTCTCGGTGTCCGTTGGCATCGTGCTGTTCGAGGCCCTGCGTCAGATCGGGCCCGCCCCGGGGAGCGACTCCTGAGACCCGAGCGGGACAGTCCCGATGTCCCGACCGAGTTGTGCCTGAGGAACCTTGCCGCCTGTGGTTCATAGCGCTACTGTCTGCCGGACCCGCAGATGTTGGCTTCTCTGCTGGGTTTTGTCCGCTGGATGTGAAATGCATGAAGCCTTTCCGCTTGATTCTTCCCTTTCTGCTCTCCACACCGGCCGTCGTGCCGCTCGTGGCCGTTCTCGCTGACGATTCCCCCAGCACGGTGTCCACCGAGACCCTGCTGGCCTCCCTGCCCTCCGCCACCGACCGGGTCTGGGTCAAGGTGCGCCGGCCGGTGTCCATTGAGGAGCTCTCCACCGCCCTCGACCTCGATGAGAGCCGCCTGGCCCGGCTGAACGACGTCGATGAGGACCACCGCTTCGGCAACGGCGACTGGCTCGTGGTGCCCTCCCGGGGCAAGGAGCGCCTCGGCCGCATCGCCTCCCTCGACGCCTCCGCCCAACGCCAGAGCCCCCCTGTGTCCACCCCGCCGCCCGTCGAACGGGATGGCGTCGTCCGTTTCGGCGACACGGTGCTGAAGCTGGCCCAGCGCTACGGCCTGAGCGTGGCCGAGCTGATCCGCCTCAATCCAGGCCTGGAAACCGCCCGGCTCGTGGTGGGCAGCCAGGTGCGGCTGGCCCAGTCGGCTCCGGGGCGTTCCCGCATGCTGCTGGGCCTCAAGCCCTCCGTCAGCGGCGGGATCAGCTGGCCCGACACCCCTGAGTTCGGCGACCCGCAACCCCCGTTCAACGGCGGCACCACAGCCCCCTCCACCACCTGGATCTGGCCCACCCGCGGCGTGTTCACCTCCGGTTTTGGCTGGCGCTGGGGCCGGATGCACAAGGGCATCGATGTGGCCAACAACGTCGGCACCCCGATCATGGCCGCCAGGGAGGGCCAGGTTGTCTTCGCCGGCTGGCATGACGGCGGCTACGGCTTCTTTGTGGAGATCGCCCATCCCGATGGCAGCCGCAGCCTCTACGCCCACAACAGCCGCCTGCTGGTGGCCAGGGGCGAAACCGTCACCCAGGGTCAGGTGATCAGCCAGATGGGCAGCACCGGCCGCAGCACCGGTCCCCACCTCCACTTCGAGATCCACCCCCCCGGCCGCGGTGCGGTCAACCCCCTGCAGATGCTCCCCCCCCGGGCCTGACCCGGGCGGGGGTCCGTGCCGACCATCGTCTAATGTGGGATGGATTGGCTCGGTAGCTCAGCTGGTTAGAGCGTGGGATTCATAACCCCAAGGTCGGGAGTTCAAGTCTCCCCCGAGCCATTGACCTGGGATCATGTTCTCTGATCCAATGCAACCAGGCTGGATTTGATTCCAGCCATTTTGCATTGAGAAAAGCCTTGATTCAGCGCATCTCGATGGCGTTGAGGCGTTCGCGGAAGCTGCGGGCATTGGCCGCCTCCTGGCTTTCGACACTGTCGACCCGCACCGGCAGCGGAGCCACCACGGGCAGCGCGGGGGCCGCGACGACGACGGGCTGGGAGCTCTGCACCGACCGGCGGCTGCGGCCGTAACCCCCGGACTGGGAACGGTTCTGCAGGGCGCGGGTGAGGCTCTTGCTGCGGTTGGCGGCGCCCACGGTTTCGCCATCCTTGGGACGGATCAGGGGATTGCCCTTGAGTTCGGAGCGCAGCTGATTGATGAGGCGGAAGTGCCCGGTGGTGTTGTATTTGCGCAGAACAGTTGGATCCCAACCCATGGCACAGGCATCGCTACGTTGAATGGCATCGTAGGGCCAGGCCCACCATGACCAGCAGCGGCAGGCTTGTGGGCCTCGAAGCCCCGGACTTTCACGCCACCGCGGTGGTGGACCAGGAGTTCAGGGAGCTGTCGCTGCGCCACTATCGCGGCAGGGATGTGGTGCTGTTCTTCTATCCCCTCAATTTCACCTTCGTCTGTCCCACGGAGATCACGGCCTTCAGTGATCGCCATGCCGAATTCGCGCGCCTCGACGCCGCCATCCTGGCCGTGTCCGTCGACAGCCCCTACAGCCATCTGGCCTGGGTGCAGACCGACCGCAAGAGCGGTGGGCTTGGGGATGTGGCCTACCCCCTGATCTCGGATCTCAACAAGGAGATCGCCCGGGCCTACCACGTGCTCGACGAGGAGGCCGGCACGGCCCTGCGGGGCCTGTTCCTGATCGATCCCGACGGTGTGATCCGCCACAGCACCGTCAACGACGTGGCCGTCGGGCGCAGTGTCGATGAAACCCTGCGGGTGCTGCAGGCGTTCCAGCTGGTGCGCCAGCAGCCCGGCCAGGTGTGCCCGGCCAACTGGACGCCCGGGGCCCGCACCCTGGCCGCCGATCCCCGCGGCAGCCGCGACTTCTTCGCCGCACTGGACTGAGAGCTCAGCCGAGGAGCGATTGCAGCAGGCGGCGACCGTCGAGGCCGCCGGTGACCGGGTCACAGGCCCGCTCGGGGTGGGGCATCAGGCCGAGCACATTGCCCGCGGGGTTGCTCAGGCCGGCTACATCACCCCGCGATCCGTTCGGGTTGGCGATGTAGCGCAGCACAACGCAGCCCTGATCCTCGAGGCGCTCCAGCTGCTCCGGCTCCACCTGATAGCGCCCTTCCCCGTGGGCGATCGGCAGGCTGATCCGCTCGCCGGCGCCGTAGGCACCGAGCCAGCGGCAGGCCCCGGGCTGCACCTCCAGCGGGCTGCTCTGGCAGAGGAAGTGCAGATCCCGGTTGCGGGTGAGGGCGCCGGGGAGCAGGCCCATCTCCGTGAGCACCTGGAAGCCGTTGCAGATGCCGAGCACCGGCCCGCCGCGCGCCGCGAAGCTGCGCACCTCCTCCAGCACGGGGGCGAAACGGGCGATGGCGCCGCAGCGCAGGTAATCGCCGTAGCTGAACCCCCCCGGCAGCACGACGGCCTCGAGGCCGGAAAGGTCGCGCTCCTCATGCCAGAGGAAACGCACGGGGATGCCCAGGCAGCCCTCCAGGGCCCAGGCCACGTCCCGGTCGCAGTTGGAGCCGGGAAACACAACGATGCCGACGGTCATCGGTCCGCCCCTCAACCCGCTTCGGCCAGTTCCAGCGACCAGTCCTCGATCACCGGATTGGCGAGCAGGCGGTCGCTGAGCAGTTCAAGCCGGGCCTGGGCGGTGGCCCGATCCGGCGCCTCCAGATCCAGCTCGATCGCCTTGCCGATCCGCAGGCGCTTCACCCCTTCCACCCCGAGCCGGGCGGCGGCGGCCCGGGTGGCCTCCCCGGCGGGGTCCAGCACGGAGGGACGCAGGGAAACCTGGACGCGGGCGTTGAAGAGCGGCACCGGGGGCACGGACGTTTGTTAAATCTTGGCAGCACGCCCCACCACCCCCGCGGCGCACCACCAGCCTGGAGTTGACGCTCCGCACCGCTGGCCGTGGTGCTCTCCCTGCGACGGTTTCTGCTGGATCCACGGGGGCCTGGGTTGCTGGCCTGGCTGACGGGCCTGGCCGTGGCCTGCGCGGCCCTCCAGGCCCACACCCTGCCGGGGCTGGTGTCGCTGCAGTGCCGCGTCGCCGATGGTCCCTGGCAGGAGTGTCAGATGCAGGTCGAGGAGCTCGGCCTCCACTGGTTCCTGCTGGTGGGGGGCCAGCGGATCGAGTTCCGCCACGATGGCCGGGGCCGGGTGACGATGCTCAAACCCTCCGGCCGCTGGCAGCCGGTCAACAGCCGCTGGGTGGAGAACACCAATCTGTGCTGGGATGGGATCTGCGCCAGGGGCGACATCCCCCTCGACTGACACACGTCCACCACCCAGGTGCTGCCCCCGGGTCAGAGACGATCGAGGGCCTCGCGCAGGGGGCCGGCGGCGCCGGCGGTGGCGAGCGCCACCAGCTCCAGGCCGTCGGGGCCATCACCCTCGGGGGCAGGGGAGGGGCCCGAGCGCTCCTCGTACCAGCAGTCGAGGCGACGGCCGACCCCCTGGATCTGCAGCGGCAGGCGCTTGCCGCCCTGGCTCAGCCGTCCCTTGAGCCGCACGACCGGATGGTCGATCAGCAGTTGCTGCAGCTGGGCCTCCAGGGCCGCCCGCCCCCACTGGCCGGCGCGGCGCACGACGATCGACTCGATCGCCACGTGGGCATGGTCGTGATGGTCGTGATCGTGATCGTGGTGGTCGTGATCGTGATCGTGATCGTGGTCGTCGTGGTCGTGGTCGTGGTGGTGATCGGGGGCCGGGTCACGGCCGGGCCCGTCCAGCACCAGGGAGGGATCGAGCCGGCCCCGGGCCATGGGCAGCACCACGGTGCCGGGGCGCAGGTCGGCGCGCAGCGCCTCGGTCACCCGGGCGAGGGCTTCCGGCTCCAGGCGGTCGGCCCGGCTCACCAGCACCAGGTCGGCGGCACCGAGCTGGTCAGCGAACAGGTCCTCGATGGCGCTGATGTGGTCGAGGCTGGGGTCGGCGCGGCGCTGGGCCTCCACCGCCTCGGCATCCCCCACCACGTGGCCGGCGGCCATCGCCTCCCCATCCACCACCGTGACCACCCCATGCACCCGGGTGCGGCTGCGGATTTCCGGCCAGCCGAAGGCGGCCACCAGGGGCTCGGGCAGGGCCAGGCCGCTGGTTTCCACCACGATGCCGTCAAGCCGGTCGGCCCGCTCCAGCAGGCGCTGCATGGTGGGCAGGAACTCATCCTGCACGGTGCAGCAGAGGCAGCCGTTGGCCAGCTCCACGAGCCGATCGCCCAGATCCTCCTCAGGGCAGAAGCCGCAGGAGGCGATCAGATCACCGTCGATGCCCACCTCGCCGAACTCGTTGACCAGAACGGCCAGCCGCAGCCCGCTCTCCAGCAGCAGGTGGCGCAGCAGGGTGGTCTTGCCGGCCCCCAGAAATCCGGTCACCACCGTGACCGGCAGCCGTCGGGTGCTGGTGGCGGTCATCGGGACAGGGGCAAGGGGAACCGAAACCTAGGGGAGGCCCCGCCCGCGGCGGTCAGCGGCAGCCGAGGCTCTCCCGTGTGTCGACGCCGGTGACGGGATGGCTGCCGGAAGCACGGGCGCAGAGGGCCTTCTGCTCCGGCAGATCGAGCACCGCGTCACTGAAGTCGGCCCCGTCGATGCGGGCCTCGCGGAAGCGGCTCTGCATCAGCATGGCGTTGCGAAACTGGGCGCCCCGCAGGTCGGCCCCGTCGAAACGGGTGGCGAAGGCCACCACATCCTCCAGGTCGGCGCCGCGCAGGTCGGCCTGGCGCAGGTCTGTGGAGTTGAAGACGGCCCCGCGCAGGTCGGCGTCCCGCAGATCGAAGCCCTCCATCGAGGCCTTGAGGAACTCCTGCTGCTGCAGGTTGCGGCCCCGCAGGTCGGGGTCGAGGTCCTGGAAGGAGCGCTGGGCCCGCAGCTCCGGCGCGGTGATCGCCTCGGCCGGCGCCACCGGCAGCACGGTCCAGACGAGCAGCAGGGCCAGCGCGGTCCCCAGCACCCCCCCAAGGACGGACCCCAGCCGGACGGCCCGCAGGGCCCGGAACCGCCGGACGATCACCGGGACGTCAAGGGAACGGGAAACCATGCCACACCGGTACGCTGCCGGATCAAGTTAGGCAGACGCAGCCCGCCATGAGCATGTCCCTGCGGGTGGTGGTCCCCCCCCATCCCCTGATCGGCCACTGGCTCACCCTGCTGCGCGACGGGGCCACCCCCTCCCCCCTGTTCGCCACCGCCATGGCGGAGCTGGGCCGCTGGCTCACCTATGAGGCGCTGCGCGACTGGCTGCCCCATCGACCGGTGTCGGTCACCACGCCCCTGGGCCACTGCGACGGCCAGGTGGTCGATCCGGAGGTGCCCCTGCTGGTGATCCCGGTGCTGCGGGGGGGGCTGGGGCTGTGGCAGGGGGCCCAGTCGGTGCTGCCGTCGGCCCAGCTGGCCCACGTGGGCATCGAGCCCTGCGGGCCGGATCACAAGCCCCACTGGTTCCTCGATGACCTGCCGGCCACCATCGATCCCCGCAGCGGCGTGCTGGTGTTCCTGCCGGTTCTCGCCAGCGGCTCGATCCTGCTGGCCCTGCTCGACCGTCTGGCGGGCCTGGGGGTGGAGGGTCAGCGGCTGCGGGTGATCACCACCCTGGCGGCCAGCCCCGGGCTGAAGGTGGTCGGCGAACACCACGGCCAGCTCACCATCTACTGCGCCGGCATCGACCCCGAGGTCGACAGCCGCCACCGCGTCGTTCCGGGTTTCGGCGAGGTGAGCGAGCGGCTGTATGGAATCGCCGCCACCACTGCCTAGGCTGGGGCCCTCAGGTCCAGATGCCCCCCGTGCAGGTTCATGGCTGATTCCCGGCAGCAATCGTCCGCCAGCGGCAGTCTGGTTCTGCTGGCCGGGGCCGCCGGGGCGGTGATGGGGGCTGCTGGACTGGCGGTCTGGCTGCTGCGCCGGGCCGAACGGCACCGGCTCGCCCAGCGCCAGCTGCGGATGCTGCGCGTCTCCCGCCTGGGCGAAGGGTTGGAGGACTCGCCGGTGAGCAGCGACCAACTGCACGACCGCGTCCAGAAACTCAACCAGGCGATCGACGAGGTGCGCCGCCAGCTGGAGCAGCTGCAGCCCCAGGCCTGAGGGCGCGGGCCCCTCGGTAAGTTGCAGCAGATCCGTTCCTCCCCGGCCATGCTGCGCTCCGACGCCATCACCAAGGGCCTCCAACGCTCCCCCAACCGGGCCATGCTGCGGGCTGTCGGTTTCGGCGACGGGGATTTCGGCAAGCCGATCATCGGCATCGCCAACGGCTACAGCACGATCACGCCCTGCAACATCGGCCTCAACGACCTGGCCCGGCGGGCCGAGCAGGCCGCCCATGGGGCCGGAGCCATGCCGCAGATGTTCGGCACCATCACCGTCAGCGACGGCATCTCGATGGGCACCGAGGGGATGAAGTACTCCCTGGTGTCGCGCGAGGTGATCGCCGATTCGATCGAAACCGCCTGCAACGCCCAGAGCATGGATGGCCTGCTGGCCATCGGCGGCTGCGACAAGAACATGCCTGGCGCCATGCTCGCCATGGCCCGCATGAACATCCCGTCGATCTTCGTCTACGGCGGCACGATCAAGCCTGGGAAACTGGGCCCCTGTGATCTCACCGTGGTGAGTGCCTTCGAGGCGGTGGGGCAGCTCTCCGGCGGCCGGATCGACGAGGCGGAGCTGCTGGCGATCGAGAAGAACGCCTGCCCCGGCGCCGGCAGCTGCGGCGGCATGTTCACCGCCAACACGATGAGTTCGGCCTTCGAGGCCTTCGGCCTGAGCCTGCCCTACAGCTCCACGATGGCGGCGGAGGACCCGGAGAAGGCCGAGAGCGCCGCCCGCTCGGCCGAGGTGCTGGTGCAGGCGATCGCCGCCGGCATCCGCCCCCGGGATCTGCTCACCCGCGAGGCCTTCGAGAACGCCATCGCCGTGATCATGGCGGTGGGCGGCTCCACCAACTCGGTGCTGCACCTGCTGGCGATCGCCCGCACCGCCGGCGTGCCGCTGACGATCGACGACTTCGAGACGATCCGCCAGAAGGTGCCGGTGATCTGCGACCTCAAGCCCAGCGGCCGCTATGTGACCGTCGACCTGCACCGGGCCGGCGGCATCCCCCAGGTGATGAAGCTGCTGCTCGACGGGGGCCTGCTGCACGGGGAGTGCCGCACGATCGAGGGCCGCACCCTGGCGGAGGTGCTCGCCGACGTGCCCTCCGAACCTCCGGCCGGCCAGGACGTGATCCGGCCCCTCTCGAACCCCCTCTACGTCCAGGGCCACCTGGCGATCCTGCGGGGCAACCTGGCCGAAGAGGGCAGCGTGGCCAAGATCAGTGGCGTCAAGAACCCGGTGATGACCGGCCCGGCGCGGGTGTTCGAGAGCGAGGAGGAGGCCCTGGCCGCGATTCTCGCCAAGCGGATCAGCGCCGGTGATGTGGTGGTGATCCGCTACGAGGGGCCGGTGGGCGGCCCCGGTATGCGCGAGATGCTCGCCCCCACCGCCGCGATCATCGGGGAGGGACTGGGGGATTCGGTGGCCCTGATCACCGATGGCCGCTTCTCGGGCGGCACCTACGGGATGGTGGTGGGCCACGTGGCCCCGGAGGCCGCCGCAGGCGGCACCATCGCCCTGGTGCAGGAGGGCGACAGCATCACGGTGGATGCGAAGCAGCGGCTGCTGCAGCTCAACGTGGACGAGGAAGAGCTGGCCCGGCGCCGCAGCACCTGGACCAAGCCCGCCCCCCGCTACCGCACCGGGGTGCTCGGCAAGTACGCCCGGCTGGTGAGCAGCAGCAGCCTCGGGGCCGTCACCGACCTGCCAGCGGACTGAGCCCGCGGCGTTCAGCCCGTTTTCAGGAACGTGCAACTTGTGCAAAGCGATGCAGGCCTGCACGCAACGTGCAGGCCCCCTGCTGCTGACCGCAGCAGGGTGAATCGCGCGCCGGAACTGGTGTTTCGCCCCTGAGCGCGCCCCGGCGTTGCATGAAGCGGCTCGCCACCGATCACGAAATCGGTCTTAGAGCATGGGTAGTCACCCCTGGACCCATGCGAAGCCACTCCGAACCCGGTCCCTTCCTGCGGCCGGTGCGTGTCACGATCACGATTCCGTACAACGCCTATCAAGCCCTCGTGGAGCGCAGCAACGTCCAGGGGCGCTCCCTCTCCAACCTGGCCGCCTACCTGCTCGAGTCGGCCCTGCAGACCGCGCACCCGAGGGAGCACACCGAGTCCCGCCCCGAGTTGGCGGATGCCTTCCGTCGACGGGCCTGAACACCGCGGTCCCGGCTACTCCTTCCGGGACTCCCGCAGCAGCTGGGACGGCTTGACATGGAAGCGCTGCTGGAAATCGACGCTGAACAGTCCCAGGGAGCGATAGCCGCATTCACGGGCGATGTTCCCCACCGTGTCGTTCGGTTTCGGACGCTCCAACCGTTGCCGAGCCCGGTCAAGTCGCTGCATCTTGATCCACTTGGTGGCCGTGCAACCCATACGCTCGGCGAAGGCATATTGCAGTGCCCTGCGGGAGTAATGGCTCCTCGCTTCCAGGTCGGTGAGGGAGAGCGTCTCACCCAGATTCTGCCGGATGTAGTCGATCAGTTCATCGAAGGAATCACGGCCATGCTGCTGCCGTTGCAGGAGCCGATCCATGGACTTGTCCTGACGCATCTCCGGCAGCAGCATGGCCACCATCAGCCGATAGATCTGGTCTTCGAACTGCAGCCGATCAAGCAGACCCCGGCCATACCCCGACAGCTGCCCAGCCATGGCAATGGTCTGCCGTAACGCCGCGAGCAGGGACGGAGCGACAGGGTTCGCGGGCGGGCTCCAGCCGTGGGCCTGGCAGACAGTTTCATCCCAGCCTTTCGGTTTCAGCTGATAGCCCCCCATCGCCATCGCCGTCTCCAGAAGTCGGTCCCGCGTCAGGGAAAAAGCCACGGCGGATGAGAGGGTACTCTCCATCGTGCAGGCCGCACTGGCCATCAGGACGCAGCCCCCCATGGCACAGGGCCAGGTGGTGGAGCCCTGTCGCAGCCGCTGTTCACCGCCGTAGCCCAGCACGACGATGTGCTCCTGGCGTTCCGAAAAGACCATCCGCATCGGCCTGGCCGTCCAAGCTGTGGCCACCAGGCTGCCGAGATGGAGATTGGTGCCATAACACCACCAAGAGGCCTCAGGTTCCAGCGGCATGATCTCGACCAGCGGCAGGGCTTGCTGCAGCTGGCAGGTGCAGGCATGTGGGTCCTCACACGGCCGAAGCTGGCGCAGCAGAGGATTGGAGAAATGGGCTACCTCAGGGTGCCGTTGACTGGGGAAGCGAGCCTCGCTAGCCATACGAAGCCTCACCTCCTCATTTCCTGATTTCCCGATTTCCTGATTTCCTCTCTTTGCTCATAGTATCACAGAATCGGCGTTACTTCTGTCCGTTCGGTTGCGATCTCCGCCACGGAGAACACAACCTTACAAGCCTCAACATCTCCCGCCGCATCCATCGACCAAGGTTTGCAGTTCATGATGATTTGCGACAGGAATCCGTACCCATGAAGCTCCCCTCATTCCTCACGCTGACAGTCGGCCTCCACCGCGGTCATCCGTCATGTCTGCAGCAGCTTTTTCCCCTCATTTCAGAAAGGTCTTATGGGCTACGGTGGTTTACATTGAGAACCAACCATCACGGTGTCGATGACCCTAGAAGAATCCACTGACGCGGAGTCTTCTCCGGCACCATCCACGCCCCCCGGGGCCGAACCCGGCATGCACCTGGTGGCCATCGGCGCCTCGGCCGGCGGCCTGGAAGCCCTGCAGACCCTTCTGGCCAGCCTTTCCCTCGGCGGCAGCGTGGCCTATGTGGTGGCCCAGCACCTCTCGCCCGACCACGGCAGCCTGATGGTCGAGCTGCTGGGGCGGGTCACGCCACTGCAGGTACTCGAGGCCGTTGACGGGGCCACCTTGCTGCCGGACACGGTCAGCATCTGCCCCCCCAACCACGACATCAGCGTGGAAGGGAACCGGGTGAGGCTGGCGGCGCCCGAACCCCGCTTCTGCCCCAGCCCCAGCATCGACCGGCTGTTCGAATCGATCGCCGACCACTGGAACGGCCATGGGGCCGCCGTGGTGCTCTCCGGCACCGGCTCGGACGGTGCCCGCGGCCTGCGGGCCGTGCGGGCCGCCGGTGGGCTCACCAT
>NZ_JAYGHZ010000013.1:0-17533 GCF_034931285.1 Synechococcus sp. BA-120 BA3 | reverse complement strand
GGTCTGGTGCAGGAGCACGGCCAGCGCCAGCCCCCGCATGGCCGGGCTGGTGGCCAGCACCAGCAGCTGGCGGCGGACGCCGCTGGCGCGCCGGTCCACCAGCAGCGGACCGAGGCTCCAGGTGACCAGGGTGGCCATCAGATCAAAGGCGATCGTGAAGCCGATGGCCTCGGCGGGGAGCAGGGCCAGGGCCACGGGCAGCCCCCAGTAGCCCGTGTTCCCCACGAGGCAGCCCAGCTGCAGGCTGCCCTCGGGGATACGCCGGCCCAGGGCCGGCAGGCGCATCAGCAGCAGGCCCAGGCCCGAGGCGGCGGCCGCCATCAGGGCCGCCGTGAGCATCTCGGCCCGGAAGCCCGCCCGCAGCAGCAGGGCCACCAGGCTGATGGGGATGCCCCAGTGGATCAACGGCGGGGCGAGCCGTCCGGGCAGAGCGGGGAACCGCATCCCCAGCAGCAGGCCGACACCCAGGGGCGGGACCAGTTCGAGCAGGAACCGCAGCACCAGCCCTCCCCAGGCCTTCGGGAGTCCCCACCATGGCGGCCCCCGGCCTGCGGCGCTGCCTAGGGTCGTCGCTTCTCCAGGTGTTCAGGTCTCCGATGCAATCCCCCATGCGCTCCGGTGCCGACAACGGCTTCGGCGGCCTCTGGCAGCTGGTCTTCGCCGCCGTGCTCGCCGGGCTGGTGCTGCTGACCCAGACCGTCTTCATCGTGCCGGCGGGCAGCGTGGCCGTGGTCACCACCCTCGGCAAGGTCACCGGCGTGCCGCGGCAGCCGGGGGCCAATCTCAAGGTCCCCCTGGTTCAGAACACCTCGCTCTTCGATGTGCGCACCCAGGTGCGGCCGGAGCAGTTCTCCACCCTCACCAAGGACCTCCAGGTGATCCAGGCCACGGCCACGGTGAAGTACGCCATGAAGCCCGCCGAAGCGGGCCGCATCTACGAAACCATCGCCACCGACGACCAGCAGATCTACCCGCGCGTGATCCAGCCCTCCCTGCTGAAGGCCCTCAAGTCGGTGTTCTCCCAGTACGAACTGGTGACGATCGCCACCGAGTGGAACTCCATCTCCGAACTGGTGCAGGAGAAGGTGGCCGAGGAACTGCGCAAGTTCGACTACGTCAACGTCCAGGGTCTGGATCTGACGGGCCTGCAGATCGCCGAGGAGTACCGCGCCGCCATCGAGCAGAAGCAGATCGCCGAGCAGCAGTTGCTGCGGGCCCAGACGGAGGTGCTGATCGCCGAACAGGAGGCCAAGCGCTACCAGACCCTCAACTCCAGCCTCGACGACCAGGTGCTCTACAAGCTGTTCCTAGATAAATGGGATGGCCAGACCTCGGTGGTGCCGGCCCTGCCGGGGGCGGCCGGGGGCGGCGGCAGCCCGGTGATCGTCAACGGCCGCCGCTGAGCGGGACACCCGATGGACGCGGGGATTCTCGATGTGGATCTGCTGGCCTTCGAGCGGGGCGACGCGAGGGCCCGCGACGCCGTGGTCGATGGGGTGAGGCGCAGCCTGGCCAACGGCTTCGTCTACACCAGCAGCGATCTGCCCGGCGACCTGCTGGACACGGCCTACGGCCTCCTGCAGCGTTTCTTCGCGCTCGAGGCCGACACCAAGCGGCGCTTCCGGGCGCCCGGCGCCAGCGGCCAGACCGGTTACACGGAGGGGCTGGTCGAAACCGCCGCCGGCAGCGATCACCCGGATTGGAAGGAGATGCTGAACTGGGCGGACCCGCTGCCCGCCGGGCATCCCCTGCGGCTCCGTTTCCCGGCGCTCTATCCCGAGCAGGTCCTGCCGGAGGCGGCCGTGCCCGGCATCACCGCGGTGCTGGGGGAGTTCCACCGGGCGATCGCCGATCTCCAGCGGCGCTTTCTGCGGGTGATCGCCGTGGGCATGGGCTGTGCCGATGGCTTCTTCGAGGAGATGGTGCGTGAGGCCCCCACCCTCACCCGGGCCCTGCGCTATCCCCCCATGGCCCAGGCACCGGGGGAAGGTCATGTCTGGGCGGCGGCCCATGGGGACATCAATCTGATCACCGCCCTGCCAAGGGCCACCGGGCCGGGGCTGCAGGTGCGGGTGGCCGGGGAATGGGTGGAGGCGGCTCCGCCGGAGGGCCGCGTGATCATCAACACAGGGCTGATGCTGGAGCGACTCTCCAACGGCCGCATCCCCACCGGCTGGCACCGGGTGGTGGCGCCGTCAGGGACCACCGAAGAACGCCACAGCGTCGTGCAGTTCTGCCATGCCAGGCCCTGGACGGTCCTGGCGCCGGTGCCGTCCTGCTGCGGCCCGGAGCATCCCCAGCGCTACAGCGCCATCAGGGCGGTTGATGCACTCGAGGAGGTGCTGTACCGCATCAATCTGCTGGAGCGCTGAGGGGACGACTGAGGGAGCAGCGGTTGATCCCCAGCCCGCTGTCCCCCATCAGCTCGACGATCCAGGGGGCGGGGATCCGCTCCATGTCGCCGGTGTCGATGTTCAGAACTCTGGCGAAGTCCGTTGGATTGGGGCCACTGAGGTCGCAGATCCGGCCGATGAACCAGGGTCTGCCAGCCACCGCCACCACGGCCAGATGGCCGGGGCGGGCGTCCCGGAAGCGCTGGGGGTTGGCCCTGCGCAGGGGAGCCACCGCAGGATCGATCTGACCGGGTGCCATGGCTGAGCTCTGGTACAGATGTACTGTACCCGGGTTGGCGGGATGCGCCACCGGTGTCGCCTTGATGCCTAGTCTGGTTGCCGGTCTGGTTGGGATTCATGGGCGCAGTCAGGGCAGAAGGAACGGCAGAAGGACTGGAACAGGCCTCGCCAGCAGGCAACGATCCGTCCTTTCACTACGAGCCCCTGGAGCGTTTCGGAGCCGGGATCACCGGCTCCCGCCCCTGGAATCTCAACGCCCTGTCTGGGGTGGAGCGGCTCAACGGGCGTGTGGCGATGCTGGGGTTCGCGGCGGCCCTGATCGGTGAGGCCCTCACCGGAGAGGGCGTCCTGGGGCAGTTGGTCCTGATGCTTCGCTGGGTGCTCGGCTGAGGCTCTCCTCCGGGCCGGCCGGCTTGCATGCCCCATGCGCGGGCGCTGCGATGGTTGGGCGCCGCTCTTGCGGAACGGGTTGCTCTTCGCTCAGGAAAGTGCAATCACGTGAACATCCTCTATCCATCGTTCGCGGTAAAATACATTGATGCGGAGAGCCGTTGGATGATTTGTCCTTGGGAACAGTTTACTTCCTGCATGTCCTTCAGTGGATTCATCCCTTTCAGGGTGCTCTTCTGCCACAGGTTATCGTCGGCTTTCTTCCTTGGGCCTGAACGGCTCTTCAGGTAGCGATGGCCTGACGCAACCGGCTGTCACTGAATGAATGATTCGCTGGCTCATCATGCAGCACCTGTCCGATTTTGAAGATCCATGAAGATGAAAGCCAATCAGAATTCTCTCTATATCCTGATGATCAGCATTCATGGACTGATCCGCGGTAATCAGCTTGAACTTGGCCGCGATGCGGATACCGGAGGTCAGACAAAGTACGTGGTCGAACTCACGAGGGCTCTCGCCAGGCGGCCTGAGGTCGGCCAGGTGGATCTGGTCACAAGACTCATCACAGATGATTCGGTGTCAACCGAGTATGGAAAGCCTCAGGAAGCTCTTGACCACAATGCACGCATTATTCGTATTGACGCCGGACCAGGTCTGTATATCCCGAAGGAAGATCTGTGGAGCCATCTCGATGCTTATACCGATGAGCTGTTCGCCTGGCTCCATCGCCAGCCTCGTCTGCCGGATGTGCTGCACAGCCACTATGCCGATGCCGGCTATGTCGGTGTCCGCCTCTCCCACCTTACGGGCTTGCCGCTGATCCATACCGGTCACTCCCTCGGTAGGGACAAGTTTCGAAGGCTTCTGGCCCTTGGTCTGTCCGTCGAAGAGATCCAGCATCGTTACAAGATGTCCGAGCGGATCAGTGCCGAGGAGGATGTTCTCAACAGTGCCAGCCTCGTGATCACAAGCACGCACAATGAAATTGAAGATCAATACGAACTCTACGATTGCTATACACCAGAAAAAATGTCGGTCATCCCACCGGGAACCGATCTGAATCAATTCCACCCCCCCACTGGTGAGGAAGCACCGGTGGGCTTTTCCGGTGTCCTGAGCAGGTATCTCAGAGAGCCGCACAAGCCGATGATTCTGGCCCTTTCGAGGCCGGATGAACGCAAGAATATCGTGTCACTCCTGGAAGCCTACGGACAATCTACGCGCCTGCAGCAGCTTGCCAATCTTGTCATTGTTGCCGGTAATCGAGACGACATTCGTGAGCTTAATGAAGGTGCTCAGAATGTCTTGACTGAGTTGCTTCTTGTCATTGACTGCTACGACCTGAACGGTCTTGTCGCTCTGCCCAAGCATCATTCCGCCAGTGATGTCGCCGATATCTATCGGCTGGCCGCCGCTTCAAAAGGTGTCTTTGTCAACCCTGCGCTCACCGAGCCCTTCGGTCTGACCTTGCTGGAGGCGGCGGCGAGTGGTCTGCCGCTGGTGGCGACAGAAGTCGGCGGACCAGTGGACATCATCGGAAATTGCAACAACGGTCTTTTGATTGATCCGCTAGACGAAGCATCGATTGCCTCTGCCTTGCTCAGCATTCTCGAAGATCAGGAGTTGTGGTCAACGTATTCTCAGAACGGCCTCACCAACGTGGCCAAATTCTATTCCTGGGAAGCGCATGCCAAGACTTATCTTGAGAAGTTAACAGCGCTCATTGATCAGAACAGAATTGCGGCACGTCCTGCGCCCCTGGCCAAGGTACCTGCCGTACAGACCCGAACCCGCGCCATCTTTACGGCCATCGATAACACGCTGCTTGGCGATCCAGAGGCCTTGGCCATGTTCGCGAAGGTGATACGGGAGCAGCACCGCAGAGTCCTGTTCGGTATTTCCACAGGCCGAAGCCTGAACTCTGTGCTCAAGATTCTTAAGGTCCATTCCATCCCCATGCCCGATGTACTGATCACCAGCCTGGGGACGGAGATTTATTACCCGCCTCAGTTCACGACGGATATCTCCTGGACACACCACATTGACCACTGGTGGACCCCGCAAGTGCTGAAGCGAATCGTTGATCCGCTGCCTGGATTGACGCCCCAGTCGAAGGATCAACAAAGCCGCTTCAAGGTCTCCTACTACTACGATGAACAGCTGGCTCCATCCATGGAAGACATCCTCACCATGCTGCGTCAGCATGAGGTCTCTGTTCATACCACGTTGTCCTTCGGTCAGTTCCTTGACTTTGTTCCCGCCCGTGCGTCCAAGGGCCAGGCCTTGCGCTATGTCGCCAACCAGTGGAAGATTCCCCTGGAGCGTGTTCTTGTGAACGGTGGATCCGGTGGCGACGAGGACATGCTCCGTGGCAACACGCTAGGCGTGGTGGTGGCCACTCGTCATCGTGAAGAACTCGCCCAGCTCAGTGAAACCCAGCGGGTGTACTTCGCAGAGGGCTCCCATGCTTCCGGTATCCTTGAAGCCATTGATTATTATGACTTCTTTAATTTGTAAATGTTTCCTCATGCTCCACTGATGCAGAATCTGCTCATCTGTACGGATCTTGATCGAACCCTTCTGCCCAATGGCGAGCAAGCCGAATCCACCGGAGCAAGGACGATGTTTGCTCGATTTGTCTCTCGGCCTGAGGTGTTTCTGGCCTATGTCAGCGGCCGACATCTGGCCTTGGTGGAACAATCGATTCAAGAGTATGGCCTGCCCCTTCCAGACTGGATCATCGGTGATGTTGGCACCTCCATTTACGCCAAGGATCGCGATGGCTGGTCACTGCTCACGTCATGGTCGAGACACATCTCCCTTGACTGGCAAGGGTTTGAGGCTAAGGACCTGGTCGCACTGTTCTCTGGACTCGGTCGGTTGGTGCTGCAACCAGAAGACAAGCAGAACACCTACAAGCTCAGTTACTTCCTTCCCTTGGATGTTGACTTGCCGGCCTTGAAGCAAGCCATGGCCAGCTGTCTTGAGGAAAAGAATATTGCTGCCAGTCTGATTTTCAGTGTGGATGAACAGGCTGCAATCGGACTGATGGATGTCTTGCCCAAAAGGGCCAACAAGCTTCATGCGATTGAATTTCTCATGCGTGAGCAGGGGTTCCTCTCGGAGCAGACGCTGTTTGCTGGCGACAGCGGCAATGACCTGACGGTGCTCACCAGCTCGGTGCCTTCAGTGCTGGTGGCCAATGCCCATCAGGACGTGGTCGAACAGGCTGTTGAGGAGGCCTGTCGGATGGGTACGGGCGATCGCCTGTATCTCGCCAAGGGTGGTTTTCTGGGAATGAACGGCAACTACAGTGCTGGAATCCTGGAAGGGATTGCCCACTTCCATGCCGATGCCATCAGGGAGTTGGATTGATCCGATGCAGAAGCCTTCCCCGATCACCATTTTTGGTGAAGTTCTTTTCGATTGCTTCCCCGACGGTTCCGAGATCCTGGGGGGGGCTCCTTTCAACGTGGCCTGGCATCTCCGAGGCTTCGGCCTGTCGCCTCGTTTCATCAGCAGGGTCGGGATGGATGGACGCGGTGAGCGGATTCGTTCATCGATGCAGAGCTGGGGCCTGGATGACCGCTTTCTGCAATCAGATGCTTCTCGCCCCACCGGCCGTGTGATGGTCACCATCGATGACAATGAGCCCCATTACGACATCGTGCCGGAGAGTGCCTATGACTTCATTGAGCCGCCAGATCTCTCGCAACTGCCGGTCCAGGCCGTTCTCTACCACGGCTCCCTGGCCCTTCGCCACCCCTCCTCCGCGGCGGCCCTGGCCGCCGTCAAAGCCGTGCACCAGGGCCCGATCTTTCTGGATGTGAATCTGCGCACGCCCTGGTGGTCGCAGGACGCGATCCACCCGTTGCTGGATGACGCCGATCACGTCAAGCTCAACGAAGCGGAGCTTGCTCTGCTGGCGACGGAGGGACCCATCGCAGATGATGATGCCAGTCTTTGCGCCGCGATGCGAGACTTCTCACGTCAACATGGTCTGAAAACCTTGATCGTCACCCGTGGTGCCCGGGGGGCCATGCTCTGCAGCAACGATCAAATCGTGGCTGTCGGTCCGGCTCCCGATACCCGTGTCGTGGACACCGTGGGAGCGGGGGATGCGTTCTCTGCCGCCTTTCTGCTCGGGCTCACGCGGCAGTGGTCGCTTTCCGACAGCCTGGATCACGCCCGGGACTTCGCGGCAGCCCTGGTCTCACGCCAAGGCGCCACGATTGATGATCTCTCTGTCTATCAGCAGTTTCTGACGTCTTGGGGTTGCCATTGATCCGATGTATGAGCAAATATCCCACTCCCTGCTGAATTCCATCCTGGATGATCTCCGGCCGGAGATTCGCCGCCAGGACCTGCGTCATTTCTACACCAGGCTGGGCGCCAACTTTTACGCCATCCATTCCCTGTTTGTCACGCTCTATGGCCACCGTGACGACTTCAAGCTTCAGCTTCTGCGTCTGGTCGAAACCATGGCCAGAGGCTATATTGACCGATCACCTGATCTTGAACTTCTCGATATCCAGAGGGAGTACGATTACAATTGGTTCCTCTCCCAGAAGTGGGTTGGGATGGCCATTTATTCCAATGGTTTTGCCGAGAATCTTGCAGACCTGGAATCCAAGATTGGTTACTTTCAGGAGTTGGGAATCAATATGGTTCATATCCTCCCCATCCTGATGTGTTCCACCGGAAAGAGTGATGGCGGGTATGCGATCAGTGACTTCCGTCAAATTGATGAACGAGCCGGAACAATCAGTGATTTGAGGAACATCGCGGACGAGTTCAGGAAGCGAGAGATCCTGCTGGTGCTTGACATCGTTCTAAACCACACCTCCGATGAGCATGAATGGGCGAAACGTGCCATGGCTGGGGAGAGCCAGTTTCAAGATTATTATTATATTTACGAAAGCAGGGATATTCCGGATGTTTTCGAGCAGAGCATGCCAGAAGTCTTTCCGGAGAGTGATCCAGGAAACTTCACCTGGAATGAGGAGATGGGCAAGTGGGTCATGACAGTTTTTCATGACTACCAGTGGGATCTCAACTACTCCAATCCAGCAGTGTTCATTGAAATGCTGGATGTGTTGCTCTTCTGGGCCAACCAGGGTGTGGATGTTCTGCGTCTTGATGCCGTTGCGTTTCTCTGGAAGAAGCTCGGTACATCCTGCCAGAATGAACGCAAAGCCCACCTCATCCTGCAGCTCATGAAGGATTGCTGCCAGGTGACGGCACCTGGGGTGCTTTTCATCGCTGAGGCCATCGTGGCACCCACCGAGATCACCAAGTATTTCGGTGAAGACGCTGTTGTTGCCAAGGAGTGTGAAATTGCCTACAACGCCACCTTGATGGCCTTGTTGTGGGACAGCGTGGCCACGCGCAACACCAAGCTTCTATCGCAGGGCATCAAGAGTTTGCCGAGCAAGCTGGAACGCGCCACCTGGTTGAACTATGTCCGTTGCCATGATGACATCGGCTTTGGATTCGATGACAATGATATTGAACTGGTCGGTTATGAGCCGCGTGCCCACCGTCGCTTTCTCATCGACTACTTCAAAGGGGACTTCGATTCGATTCCCCGAGGGCTTGCTTTCATGCCCAACGACACCACTGGTGATGCGCGGATCTGCGGCTCGCTGGCATCTCTCGTTGGCCTTGAATCCGCCATTGAATCATGTGATCAGAAGCTGATCGCCACAGCGATCAGTCGTATTCTGCTCATGCATGGGATCATTCTTTCTTTCGGCGGCATTCCACTCATCTACAACGGAGATGATCTGGGCGTCTTGAATGACTATAGTTTCTACGATGATGACAGCAAGAGTAATGACACCCGTTGGGTGCATCGTCCGAAGATCAACTGGGAGAAGGCGGAGCTCAGGAAGAAGCAGGGAACGGTGGAGTGTTCGATCTTCACAGCCATGAAGAAAATGATTTCTATCCGCAAGGAAATCGCTGCCTTTGCTGACTTCAATAACCGAGAGATCCTTGACCTCGACAATGATTACCTTCTCGCTTTCGTGCGTTTCAATCCACTGCGCCCTTCGGAGAAGGTCCTGGTCCTGGCTAATTTCAATGATCAGCCGCAGTTCTTCGATCTCGACGCCCTTAGGCCAGCTGTCTTCGGACGCCATGACTGCCTCACCGATCTCTATTCCGGTCGGACACCCTCCCAGTCCGGGAGCCGCATCGCCTTGCAGGCCTATCAGTTTTACTGGCTTACGAAGATCTGAAACTCCCTTGGCCCCCGTGCCAGCTCCAGCGTGAGCCTCCCGGCGAGCTCTGATTCCCACTGTCCTTCGCGCACGATGCCCCCCTGTCCATGCGCGTCTTCACCCCGGCCCTGCTGACCCTGCTGGTGGCCTCCGCGGCCGTGGCACTGGCCGTGACGACGGAGAAGCCCCCCGGCTCCAGCGTGCCTTCGCTGCCTTCCCAGCAGCGGCAACGTGCGGAGGAGGCTCCGCCTTCTGCTCCAGCCCCAACCCGCACCTACCCCCGATTGCCAGGGGACCCCGCGGCCATCGCCTCCCAGTTGGCCGCCGCGGAGGCGGCCCTGCGGTCCGCCGACACACCGCCCGGACTCCTGGGTGAGCTGGGGCATCGCCAGCAGGTCACCTATCGCCGGCTCGCCGCCGATCCGGCCCTGGCCGCCCGGGTGCACAGCGCCCTGCCCGTCCGCTGGCAGGGGGTGATGGACCGCCACCTGGCGGCCCGTCGGGAGTTTCTGGCCATGCACCGGGGCGGGCGCCGTCCGGCTGTCGTTCCCGCCTGGCGGATCATCCCCCCGGAGCCCGCCGCTGACCTGCTGCGTTACTACCGGGAGGCGTCCGCCGCCACCGGGATTCCCTGGGAGGTCCTGGCCGCCATCAACCTGGTCGAAACGGGCATGGGCCGCATCGATGGCGTCTCCGTTGCCGACGCCCGGGGCCCCATGCAGTTCCTCCCCAGCACCTGGGCCGAGCCCGGCATCGGCAAGGGAGACATCCGCGATCCCGAGGACGCGATCCATGCGGCGGCCCGCTATCTGGTGCGGCGCGGAGGTCTGCGGGACATCCGTCGGGGGCTGTGGGGCTACAACAACAGCCAGCATTACGTCAGGGCCGTGCTGCTCTACGCCGAGCTGCTGCGCCTGGATCCGGCGGCCTTCACGGGCCTCTACCACTGGGAGATCCACTACGCCTCCACTGCCGGCGACCTCTGGCTGCCGGTGGGCTACAGCCAGAGCCGCCCCCTGGCGGTCGCCACCTACCTGGCGCGCTTCCCCGCCTCGGCCCCTCCGGGACCCTGAGTCGCCTGCCAGCATGGAATCCCGTCGGGCTCCGGATGGCCCAGCTGCCCATGACCCAGCTGCAAGCGATCAACATCGCCAAGGTGACCACCATCGTGGCGCTGCTGGTGCCTGCCCTGGTGCTGGGGCTGGAATCCGTCCGGGTCGCGATCTACCTCGCCCTCCACATCAGCTACTGCCTCTGGTGGCTGCTGGAGGAGGTGCTCTTTCCCTGGCGCACCACCCAGCTCTTCACCGAGGTGGTCCAGCCGCCGCAGGCCCTCGCGGTGGTGCTGTATGTCGGGGTGTTCTATGCCGTGCCGGGCTGGCTGGCCATGGCCAATCCGGTCCCCATCGGCCCGCTGACGATCGCCCTGGGGCTCAGCCTCTACATCTTCGGATCGCTGCTGAACACCGCGGCTGATGTGCAGAAGGGCACCGCCAAGGCTCTCGGGGCCACCCTGGTGGCGGACGGGGCCTGGCGCCGCGTCCGTCACGTCAACTACCTGGGCGACCTGCTCCGCTACAGCAGCTTCGCGGTGATTGCCGGCTCTCCGTGGGCCTGGCTGCTGCCCGCCTCGGTGCTGGCGCTCTACCTGCCCCGCATGATCCGCAAGGAAGCCTCCATGGCCGAGCGCTATCCAGCTTTCGAGGCCTATCGCCAGAGCAGCTGGTGGCTGCTGCCGGGAGTGGTCTAGGGCTGCCGGTGCCGTGGGGGCAGGCCCCGGACGCCAGGGATCAATCGAGGCCCCTGCCCAGCAGGACGTCCCTGGCGCCATTGACCGCCTGCATGGTGGCGTGGCGCCCACCGCGGTCAGGGTGATGCTCGGCGGCGGCCCGCTTCCAGGCCGCGGTCACATCGGCTTCCCGCAGCCGGCCCGCCAGGGCCAGTCCGAGCCTTGCCCTGGCCTCGATCGCCTCGAGTCCAGGGCTCCGGCCCAGGGGCCCGTGGTCAGCGGCGGACAGGCCCGTGCCCTTCTTGCGGCGACCCTTGGTGCCTGCGTTCCTGGCCTGGTCGCGGGAGCGTGAGGCCGCAAAGCCCTTGCGGAGCGGCTCATCGGGCCTGTCCGAAGGGGCGCTGGCGGGCTGGTCGGGCCGCAGGGAGACCAGCGTCAGGCGTGGGTCGAGCAGGGTGCGAGCCATGGGTTCAGGTGCCAGCCCGACCGTTGCGTTGAGAGGTTGGGTTGAGGGGGTGGTGGCGGCTCAGGCCGCGACGTCGAAGCCGGGGGCCGGATCGATGCTCAGTTCGGCGACCAGGTCGCTGGCCGCCGCATCGGTGAACTCGGGTGCGACCCCGGCCAGCTCGGGAGCCACCATGGCCAGAGGCGCCTGGCCATGGCCGCCGGCCAGAGCCGGTGTCAGAAAGGCCATGGCCAGACCCACCATCAGGGCGAAGAGGAAGCTGAGGGCTCGCATCGGCCATGAAAAGAAGCTCCATAGTCCTAACACCGCTTCGGCCGGTGACGCTCTGGACGGGAGAAGATGGCCCGAGGGAGCCTTGCCCATCTCCCCCCGTTGCGGCGATGTCGCGCCTGACGGGACGCAGGTGCTGGTGGTCAGCACGGTGGTGCCTGCGCTGAGTGGGTGACATCCTCTCGACGCTGCCCATGCTCCGGGGCTTCCTGTGGGTGGGCTGGGATCGCCGTCGCCGGGGCCGGCACGACAAGCTCGCCGGCACACTGGTGTTCCGGGTGGCGCGACAGGGGCCGGGAACCCTGGTGTTGGACCTCCCTGACATCCGTCCCCTGCGGCCATGACAGCTCCCTCCCGCGATCCCCTCGATGCGGCCATCGCCGCCCGCCGGGCCCAGGACCCCCTGGTGGGGGCGCGGATCGGTGCCGAGGAGATCAGCCGCCGGCTCCTGAAGGCCATGGCGTCCGAGCGGGGCGTGCACGTCGAATCGCTGCTGGCGGTGTGCGGTGCCCTGGCGGGCCAGGCCTGCCAGGCCGCCGTGCGGGCCCGCTCCCGGGCGGCCGGCCAGGCGGAGCTTTCCGGGCTGCACGTCGTCGGCACCGGCGACGGCGGGTCCTGCCTGGTGGGCGAAGGGCTGGTCCAGGCCCTTTTCGTCGATCCTTACTCCACCTGGGGTCTGGCCGCCGGAGCCGCCCAGCAGGCGGGCTGCACGGCCCTGCCGGACCCGACGGCGCTCTGGCGCCACGGGATCGAACACCTCGGTCACGGGGACTTCGGTGTGCCGCTGGTGCCCGACGCCCACCAGCCGTCGCCCGAATCCCTGCAGTCGCTGCCGAGCCTCTGGCCGGCCCTTTTGCCGCTGGCGCAGCGATTCTGTCCCGAACCGGTGGAATGGCCGATCCTGTTCGGCCTGGTGGCGCAGAAGGCGATCACCATGGGCCGGGACGTGATCGATCCCTGCCTGGCGCTGCGCATCGTGATGGACACCGCCGTCGCCAGCGCCATGGTGGTGCTGCCGGAGAACCAGGAGCCCGCCAGCGGTTCCTGACCGTGCCGGGCTCCATGGGCGGTCGCGGCTTGGCAGCGGCGGCCCGGGGCGTTACCACGGCCTGCACGGTCCCTTGCAGCAGGCGGATGGACTCCCGCTTCCGACGGTTTCTGACGGCGCTGACCCTGCCCTGGCTGCTGCCCCTGTCCCTGGCGCCCGTACCCCTGCTGGCGATGGGGGAGCCGCCGCCCCGGCTGGCGGAGATTCCCCTGGAGGTGCCGGTGGGGGACCTGGGGCGCAACGAGCGTCTGCCGGATCTGCTGCGGTCCCGCTACCGGCCGGCCCCTGCGGGGGCCTTCCCGGTGCAGCGGGCCGGGGCCCTGGGCTATCCCCTCGCCCTGCAGCCCAGCGAGCAGGCCCCGTTCGGCTGGCGGCTGGCCGACTCGCGCAACGCCTGGCGCATGCACACCGGCCTCGATCTGATCGCCCCCGAAGGCACGCCGGTGTTCGCCGTGCTGCCGGGCACCGTGCGGTTGGTGGATGAGGTGGGCGGCTATGGCCTGCTCGTGGTGATCGACCATGGCCTCGGCTGGCAGAGCCTGTACGCCCAGCTGCTGGATGTGGCGGTTCTGCCCGGGGAGAGCCTGGTGGGGGGGCAGCCCATCGGCCGGGTGGGCAGCAGCGGCTCGGCCACCACGGCCCATCTCCACTTCGAGTGGCGCCAGCTGCGCCAGGGGCGGCTGGTGGCGGTGGACCCCTCGCCGCTGCTGCAGCCGATCGGCACGGGCCCCTCCGTGGCGGGTCGGGCGCCCCTGCCGCCCTTGCCCTGAGCCAGCGGGCCGGCGGGCCTTGCCGTTCAGGGACGATCGGGATCCACCGGCAGCCCCAGCAGGGCCAGCGCCAGGCGGCGTGCTCCCAGCAGCAGGGGGTAGAGCCGGCGGCTGCGGGACGGGCCGTCGAACAGGGGGACCAGCACCTGCAGCAGAGGATCGCTGGGCCGCATCAGGGCGCACAGCTGGCGCACCGCCTCCGCGCCGTGCCAGGCCTGCTCCCCCTGGAGCAGGACCGCCCCCTGGGCCAGCGGCAGGCCCCGTTCCCGCAGCTCACGGCGCAGGGCCCCATCGGCCCGCCCGTCGACGATCTGCAGGTGGGGAATGCCGCCACGCAGTTCACTGCTCAGGGCGAAGTGCCGGCAGAAGGGACAGCCCCCGTCGTAGACGAGTCGCAGGGTCTGCGGGTCGCCCATGGCTGCAGGGGAGATCAAGGAAGGCTGGCCTCGGCTTCGGAAGCGTGGTCGCAATCTCGATTCTGCCGGCGCCGGCTGGAAGGTGCGGCAGGGCATCGAAGGGGCCTGGAAGGAACGATTTCACCAAGTCCTGACAGGTGGCTGGATTCTGTGATCCTCGGCACCGTTCGATTCCTCAGAACGATTAGATCCTCTGCCAATGGATGACAGGACAGATGCTCACACCAACCACCCGTCTGAGGCTCCAGGAGATCATCGGCAGGATTGCCGATTCCCGCCCCGTCAGCCTGCATGAGCGCATCTATGTTCAGAAGTTCGCTGATCGCGATGCCAGTGTCTGGAGCTGGTTGCGGCGGGCCCAGCGCACCCAGCGCAGGGGCGAGGCCGATTCGGAACTCGACCGCTTCATGGGGGCGCTGGATCTGGGCGAGCCTTGTGACGCCGGCGGATTCGATCCCGGCCGGGACGATCTGGGCGACTGGTTCAGCGGAGCTCCGAATTGGCTCAGGCGCAGTTGAGTCGTCCTTAAGCGGTACAAACACTCATTGCCGAACCTTCGTCGCATCGGCAACCGACATGGCTTGGGGAGCATGTGTTGATGCCATGGTCGGGTTGGAGTCACGTCGGAGGGAGCCATGGACGCCTTGTTTTGTAGCTATCGCAACTGTTCGGAACGGATGCGGATCATCCGCTGCTGCGGGCCTGAGGATTTCTTCCTCGAGCGGGTGGTCTTTCCCTTCGAAGTGCTCACCTTCCATTGCCCGCCCGCCACGGACGTCGAGATCTGGGCCCGCGATTCGATGGGTGTCGTCCTCACCGAACAACTCCCCGCCGATGCCCTGGCCATGCAGCAGAGTGAGGTGTCGCCCCGTCCGGAATGGCTGCCCCAGGTTCCGAGCCGAGCGGTGGGGGTGAGGGGCAACGCCAGTTCGGTCTGCCTTCTGCCCCACTAATTTCTGCCCCACGGACGCCGGACCCGGGCGTCGGCATCGTCTGCAGCGCCAGCTACCGCGAGCACCTCACCGGCCCCTGGCATCCGGAGTGCCCCGCCCGGGTCGACGCCGTGATCCAGGGCCTGGAGCGGGCCGGTCTGCTGGCCCGCTGCTCCATCCTTCCGCCCCGCCCGGCCACGGATGCGGAGCTGCTGCGCTGCCACACGCCGGGATACCTGCAGCAGGTCCGAGAGGACATCGGGGCGGGCCGGGACCAGCTCTCCACCGGTGACACGGCCATCAGTCCCCACTCGGAGCGCACGGCGCGGCTGGCGGCGGGGGGGGTGCTGGCGGCGGTGGAGGCCGTCATGGAGCAGCGGGTGCGCCGGGCCTATGCGGTCGTCAGGCCCCCTGGGCACCATGCCAGCGCGGCGCGGGGCATGGGCTTCTGCATCTACAACAACGTGGCCGTCGCCGCCCGCCAGCTGCAGGCGGTGCACGGTCTTGAGAGGATCCTGGTCGTCGACTGGGACGTGCACCACGGCAACGGCACCCAGGACATCTTCTGGAGCGACCCCTCGGTGCTGTTCTTCAGCAGCCACCAGGCGCCGCTCTATCCGGGGTCCGGCAGCCGGCGAGAGCGGGGGGAGGGGGCCGGGGCCGGCACCACCCGCAACTGCCCCCTGCCCGCCGGGACGTCGGGGCCCGAGCTGGTGGCCGCCTGGCGGGAGGAGCTGCTGCCGCTGGCCGAGGCCTTCGCCCCGGATTTCGTGCTGATCTCGGCCGGTTTCGATTCCAGGGCTGGAGATCCTCTCGGGGACTTCCGTCTTCAGGACGGCGATTTCGCGGCCCTGACCCAGTTGCTGCTCACCATCGCGGCGGACCATGCCCAGGGCCGGTTGGTGTCCGCCCTGGAGGGCGGCTACGACCTCGTGGGCCTGGCGTCGGCCAGTGCCGCCCACGTGGCCTGCCTGCTGGGGGACCCCTTGCCGCACTGACCACGCCACCAGAACCAGGCCTCGCGGTTGATCAGCAGGCCGATCAGCACCATGGCGACCATCAGCACGATCTGGTCGGCCCGGGCGTCTGGCACCAGGATGTCGGCGGCCAGGTGGGGGATGTTGGTGAGGGTGTACAGAACGCTCAGCCAGAAATGGGCGCAGCGCCAGTGGCGCCAACGGCGCGGCTGGCCCGGATCACTGGCGGCGTAGGCGATCAGCACGACGGCGGCCAGGGGCACCAGGAAGTAGGCGAGCATGGCGCCGAAGAGCAGCGGCAGCTGGGCGGCCGCCACATGGCCATGGATCTCCGGGGAGATCCCGTGGAACAGGGGCATCAGGCCCAGGTCCACATGGAAGAGCATCGCCAGCAGCCAGGCGATCCAGAGGCTGCGCAGCCGCAGGGCGTGGTCGACGGCCGTGGCCATGGGAACGTTCCAAGGCCTCCTGAGTCTGGGCGTCCTTGGCGTCGACGCGTGCGGACGGGGTCGCTTCGTGATGGCTCGGTTCGTTGCCAGGTTCCGTAAATTGTCTGAACGGTGAATGGGTCCCTCTCCCCAGGCCGCTCACGATGACCTCCTCGACTTCCTCCCTGCCCAAGACCGCGGTGGCCACCGGGCCTGCCGGGAGGGCCATGGCCCAGCCCATGGAGGCCGGGCTGCTCGAAGGCTTGCAGGACCACCTGGGCCTCGAGCGCAAGGCCAGCGCCGCCTACTGGGCCATGGCGCTCTGGTTCGCCGAGAGGGAGCTGCGCGGCTTCGCTGGCCACCTGATGGCCGAGTCCCGCGGCGAACAGCACCATGCCGGCCTGCTGGCCGACTACCTGATCGCCCGCGGTCAGACGGTGGACCTCGGGGAACTGCCCGCCCCCTGCCAGGAGTGGAGCGATCCAGAGGCGGTGCTCGCGGATGCCTTCCGCCTTGAGGCCGATGTCACCACATCGCTGCAGCTGCTCTACGCCATGGCGGAGCGCAGCGGCGACGTGCGTACCACCGTCTTCCTCGATCCGATGATTCAGGGTCAGATCGCCGCCGAGAACGGCGCCGCCCACCTGCTCGGTCGGGTGCGCTTCGGGCGCCAGGAGCCCGCCTCCATGCTGCTGATCGATGGGGAGCTGGCGGCGGCCCAGGCCGCGGCGGCTCCTTAGGTCTGACACCCCGGGCACGGGGACCTCATCCCCCCGCGGTTCCGGCGGCCAGCGGTCGGCTGGTGATCTCCAGCAGGAAGGCGGCGCCGAGTGGATCGCGCAGGGGCAGGCGCAGGAGGGTCCGGGCCTGGCCCTGCAGTTCCAGGCGCCGCTGCTCCAGCCGGCGGGCTTCCCGACCAAGCCGCAGGCGGAGTCCTTCATCACGGCAGGCGGCCCGCTGCCCCTTCAGCCGCTGCCAGCTCTGGCGCACTGCGGCCATGTCGCGGCAGAGGCTGCCGATGAGGCTGTCGCCGGTGTGGATGGTGGTGGCCATGGCGTTTCAGGCCGCCGCCAGGGGAGCACCGTCGACCAGGGCCGGCGCCAGGCGCAGGCTGGTCTCGCCACTGGGGACCTGGAGCAGGTCGGCGGCGCGGATGCGGGAGATCAGGCGGGTGGTGGTGACGCGGGTGGTGCCGATCAGCTCACCGATGCGCTCATGGGTGAGGCGGAAGGGAAGGTCGCACCAGGGTC
>NZ_JAYGHZ010000012.1:0-17975 GCF_034931285.1 Synechococcus sp. BA-120 BA3 | reverse complement strand
GGATCGCCGCAACCCGCGCCTCCTCCTCGCGCATCCGGCCGCCTTCGGTGCGGCCGGCGATCGCTTCGAGCCGTTCGCCGGCCCGCCGGCGGTCCCGCAGGCAGGTGATCCGCAGCGCCGGCCGCTCCCCGCCCGTGTCACCGCTGGTGGCTGGGGCGACGGCAGGGGTGGGGCTGCTGCCGGCAGGGCTGCTGCCGGTTGGGGTGGAAGCGACCACGGGGCGGTGCCGGGGGCGGAGGGCTGCCTTGAAACTAGGGCCTTGGAACCGGCCAGGGCCCACGGGGTAGGATCCGCGTTTGCCGAGTCAGCGCCCCTACGCCTGTGGCCAATAACAAGTCTTCGAAGAAGCGCATCGAGATCGCCGAACGCAATCGCCTGCGCAACCGCACCTACAAGTCCGCCCTGCGCACCCTGATGAAGCGCTGCCTCACCGCCTGCAGCGCCTACGGCCAGCAGCCCGGCGAGGAGGCCAAGGCCGCCGTTCAGGCCAGCATGAACGCCGCCTTCAGCAAGATCGACAAGGCCGTCAAGGTGGGTGTGGTGCACCGCAACACCGGCGCCAACCAGAAGTCGCGTCTGAGCGTGGCGGTGAAGCGGGTGCTCGAGCCGACCGCCGCTGGCAGCGCCGGCGCCTGAAGCCCTCCCCATGGCCGTGAGCTCGCAGCTGGCCGCCCCACCCCTGGTCGACAGCCACTGCCACATCGTGTTCCGCAACTTCGAGGCGGATCTTGATGAGGTGGCCAGCCGCTGGCGTGAGGCGGGGGTGAAGGCCCTGGTCCATGCCTGCGTGGAGCCGGCGGAGATTCCGGCGATCCGGGCGCTGGCTGATCGGTTCCCCGAACTGCGCTATGCCGTCGGGGTCCACCCCCTCGACACCCAGCACTGGCACGGCGACACCGCCGCCACCCTCGAAGCGGCGGCCCGCGCCGACGATCGGGTGGTGGCGATCGGCGAACTGGGTCTTGATCTTTTCAAGGCCACCAACCTCGACGAGCAGCTGGCGGCCCTGGGGCCCCAGCTCGACCTGGCGGTGGCCCTGGATCTGCCGGTGATCATTCACTGCCGCGACGCGGCCGAACCGATGCTCGCCGAGCTTCGCCGCCGCGAGCATGAAGGCCGCTGCCCCCGCGGGGTGATGCACTGCTGGGGGGGCACCCCCGAGGAGATGGCCGGCTTCCTTGAGCTGGGCCTGTTCATCAGCTTCAGCGGCACGGTCACCTTCCCCAGGGCCGAGCCCATCCATGAATGTGCCCGGCTGGTGCCGGCCGATCGCTACCTCGTCGAGACCGACTGCCCCTTCCTGGCGCCGGTGCCCCGCCGCGGCAAGCGCAACGAGCCCGCCTACGTGGCCTCGGTGGCGGCGCGGGTGGCCGAACTCCGGGGCGAGACGCTCGATCAGGTGGCGACGACGACCACCGCCAACGCGGCCCGTCTGTTCCGTCTGCCCCTCCAGGTTGTATGATGTCTTATTGGCCTGGAAGCGGAAGCGCTCCTTTTGTCCACGACGGCATCAATTGAGTCGGCAAACCCGCAGCGAGCCCTGTAAGCGCCCCTGCCGGATCGTTCGTCCTTGTTCCAAGGGCGATCGGTTCGGCTGAGCGCCTGTTGGCATGGCCCGTCCAGCCGTTCCGTCCCCGTCCAGGTCCGCCCCACCCCCTCGTTCCTGCAGGTTCACCGCATGAGCAGCGCGATCCAGGTCGCCAAGACCGTCACTTACCTTCCCGATCTCGTGGAGGTACAGCGGGCGAGCTTCAAATGGTTCCTGGAGAAGGGCCTGATCGAGGAGCTGGACAGCTTCTCCCCGATCACCGACTACACCGGCAAGCTCGAGCTGCACTTCATCGGCGATCAGTATCGCCTGAAACGCCCCCGCCACGACGTGGAAGAGGCCAAGCGTCGCGATGCGACCTTCGCCTCGCAGATGTACGTCACCTGCCGCCTGGTCAACAAGGAGACCGGCGAGATCAAGGAGCAGGAGGTCTTCATCGGGGAGCTCCCCCTGATGACCGAGCGCGGCACCTTCATCATCAATGGCGCCGAGCGGGTGATCGTCAACCAGATCGTCCGCAGCCCCGGCGTCTACTTCAAGGACGAGCAGGACAAGAACGGCCGCAAGACCTTCAACGCCAGCCTGATCCCCAACCGGGGCGCCTGGCTCAAGTTCGAGACCGACAAGAACGATCTGCTGCACGTGCGCGTCGACAAGACCCGCAAGATCAACGCCCACGTGCTGATGCGGGCCATCGGCCTGTCCGACAACGACGTGCTCGACAAGCTGCGGCACCCGGAGTATTACCAGAAGTCGATCGAGGCCTCCAACGAGGAGGGCATCTCGTCGGAAGACCAGGCCCTGCTGGAGCTCTACAAGAAGCTGCGTCCCGGTGAGCCCCCCTCGGTGAGCGGCGGCCAGCAGCTGCTGCACAGCCGCTTCTTCGACCCCAAGCGCTACGACCTGGGCCGGGTGGGCCGCTACAAGATCAACAAGAAGCTGCGCCTCACCATCCCCGACGCGGTGCGCACCCTCACCGCCGAGGACGTCCTCTCCACGATCGACTACCTGATCAACCTGGAGCTCGATGTGGGCGGCGCCTGCCTCGACGACATCGACCACCTCGGCAACCGCCGGGTGCGCTCGGTGGGCGAGCTGCTGCAGAACCAGGTGCGGGTGGGCCTGAACCGCCTGGAGCGGATCATCAAGGAACGGATGACCGTCGGCGAGACCGAATCGCTCACCCCCGCCCAGCTGGTCAACCCCAAACCCCTGGTGGCGGCGGTCAAGGAGTTCTTCGGCTCCAGCCAGCTGAGCCAGTTCATGGACCAGACCAACCCCCTGGCCGAGCTGACCCACAAGCGCCGCATCAGCGCCCTCGGCCCAGGCGGTCTGACCCGGGAGCGGGCGGGTTTTGCCGTGCGCGACATCCACCCCTCCCACTACGGCCGCATCTGCCCGATCGAGACCCCCGAAGGCCCCAACGCCGGTCTGATCGGTTCGCTCGCCACCCACGCCCGGGTCAACGAGTACGGCTTCATCGAAACCCCCTTCTGGCGCGTGGAGGACGGCATCGTCCTCAAGCAGGGTGATCCCCTCTATCTCTCCGCCGACCTCGAAGACGAATGCCGGGTGGCCCCCGGTGACGTGCCCACCGACGCCGACGGCCGCATCACCGTCGATCTGGTGCCGGTGCGCTACCGCCAGGACTTCGAGAAGGTGCCCCCCGAGCAGGTGGACTACGTCCAGCTGTCGCCGGTGCAGGTGATCTCGGTGGCCACCTCCCTGATTCCCTTCCTGGAGCACGACGACGCCAACCGGGCCCTGATGGGCTCGAACATGCAGCGCCAGGCGGTGCCGCTGCTGCGCCCCGAGCGGCCCCTGGTGGGCACGGGCCTGGAAACCCAGGTGGCCCGCGACTCCGGCATGGTGCCCATCACCAAGGTGAACGGCACCGTCTCCTTCGTCGATGCCACCGCCATCGTCATCCGTGACGAGCAGGGCCGCGACCACACCCACTTCCTGCAGAAGTACCAGCGCTCCAACCAGGACACCTGCCTCAACCAGCGGCCGATCGTCCGCCAGGGCGATCCGGTGATCGCCGGCCAGGTGCTGGCCAACGGCTCCGCCTGCGAGGGCGGCGAGATCGCCCTCGGCCAGAACGTGCTGATCGCCTACATGCCCTGGGAGGGCTACAACTACGAGGACGCCATCCTGGTGAGCGACCGGTTGGTGCAGGACGACCTCTACACCTCGGTGCACATCGAGAAGTACGAGATCGAAGCCCGCCAGACCAAGCTCGGACCCGAGGAGATCACCCGGGAAATCCCGAACGTGGCCGAGGAGAGCCTGGGCCACCTCGACGAGATGGGCATCATCCGCATCGGCGCCTATGTCGAATCCGGCGACATCCTGGTGGGCAAGGTGACCCCCAAGGGCGAGTCGGATCAGCCGCCGGAGGAGAAGCTGCTGCGCGCCATCTTCGGCGAGAAGGCCCGCGACGTGCGCGACAACTCCCTGCGGGTCCCCAGCACCGAACGGGGCCGGGTGGTCGACGTGCGCATCTACACCCGCGAGCAGGGCGATGAACTGCCGCCGGGCGCGAACATGGTCGTGCGGGTCTACGTGGCCCAGCGCCGCAAGATCCAGGTGGGCGACAAGATGGCCGGCCGCCACGGCAACAAGGGCATCATCAGCCGCATCCTTCCCCGGGAGGACATGCCTTACCTGCCCGACGGCACCCCCATCGACATCGTGCTCAACCCCCTGGGGGTGCCGAGCCGCATGAACGTGGGCCAGGTGTTCGAGTGCCTGATGGGCTGGGCCTCCTCTCACCTCGACTGCCGCGTCAAGGTGGTGCCGTTCGATGAGATGTACGGCCCCGAGAAGTCCAAGCAGACGGTGCAGGCCTACCTCGAGGAAGCCGCCAAGCTGCCCGGCAAGGACTGGGTCTACGACCCCACCAACCCTGGCAAGATCCAGCTGATCGACGGCCGCAGCGGCGAACCCTTCGACCAGCCGGTGACCGTGGGCTACGCCCACATCCTCAAGCTCGTGCACCTTGTCGACGACAAGATCCACGCCCGCTCCACCGGCCCCTACTCGCTCGTCACCCAGCAGCCCCTGGGCGGCAAGGCCCAGCAGGGCGGCCAGCGGCTCGGGGAGATGGAGGTGTGGGCCCTGGAGGCCTACGGCGCCGCCTACACCCTGCAGGAGCTGCTCACCGTCAAGTCCGACGACATGCAGGGCCGCAACGAGGCCCTCAACGCCATCGTCAAGGGCAAGCCCATCCCCCGGCCGGGCACGCCGGAGTCGTTCAAGGTGCTGATGCGGGAGCTGCAGTCCCTCGGCCTCGACATCGCCGTCTACACCGACGCCGGCGAGGAGGTCGACCTGATGCAGGACGTCAACCCGCGTCGCAGCACCCCCAGCCGTCCCACCTACGAATCCCTCGGTGTCGCGGATTACGACGATGACTGATCGCTTGATTCACCGGCTCTGATTTCTCCGTCTCTCTCGATCACCCTGCGTCCCCGCCATGTCCAACAGCAACCTTCGCACCGAAAACCACTTCGACTACGTGAAGATCACGCTCGCTTCCCCCGAGCGGATCATGCAGTGGGGGCAGCGCACACTGCCCAACGGACAGGTGGTGGGTGAGGTCACCAAGCCGGAAACGATCAACTACCGCACCCTCAAGCCCGAGATGGACGGGCTCTTCTGCGAGAAGATCTTCGGCCCGTCCAAGGACTGGGAATGCCACTGCGGCAAGTACAAGCGGGTGCGGCACCGTGGCATCGTCTGCGAGCGCTGCGGCGTCGAGGTGACCGAGAGCCGGGTGCGGCGCCACCGCATGGGCTTCATCAAGCTGGCGGCGCCCGTGTCCCACGTCTGGTACCTCAAGGGCATCCCCAGCTATGTGGCGATCCTGCTCGACATGCCCCTGCGGGACGTGGAGCAGATCGTCTACTTCAACTGCTACGTGGTGCTCGACAAGGGTGACCACAAGGACCTGACCTACAAGCAGCTGCTCACCGAAGACGAGTGGCTGGAGATCGAGGACCAGATCTTCGCCGAGGATTCCGAGATCGAGAACGAGCCCATGGTGGGCATCGGCGCCGAGGCCCTCAAGCAGCTGCTGGAGGACCTCGACCTCGAGAAGGAGGCCGAGCAGCTGCGCGAGGACATCAACAACTCCAAGGGCCAGAAGCGGGCCAAGCTGATCAAGCGCCTGCGGGTGATCGACAACTTCATCGCCACCAACGCCCGTCCCGAGTGGATGGTGCTGGATGTGATCCCGGTGATTCCCCCCGATCTGCGCCCCATGGTGCAGCTCGACGGCGGCCGCTTCGCCACCAGCGATCTCAACGATCTCTACCGGCGGGTGATCAACCGCAACAACCGCCTGGCGCGCCTCCAGGAGATCCTCGCCCCCGAGATCATCGTCCGCAACGAGAAGCGGATGCTGCAGGAGGCCGTCGATGCCCTGATCGACAACGGCCGCCGCGGCCGCACCGTGGTGGGGGCCAACAACCGGGCCCTCAAGTCGCTCAGCGACATCATCGAGGGCAAGCAGGGCCGCTTCCGCCAGAACCTGCTGGGCAAGCGGGTCGACTACTCCGGTCGCTCCGTGATCGTCGTGGGCCCCAAGCTGAAGATGCACCAGTGCGGCCTGCCCAAGGAGATGGCGATCGAGCTGTTCCAGCCGTTCGTGATCCATCGCCTGATCCGCCAGAACATCGTCAACAACATCAAGGCGGCCAAGAAGCTGATCCAGCGGGCCGACGACGAGGTGATGCAGGTGCTGCAGGAGGTGATCGAAGGGCACCCGATCCTGCTCAACCGCGCCCCGACCCTGCACCGGCTCGGCATCCAGGCCTTCGAGCCCAAGCTGGTGGACGGCCGTGCCATCCAGCTCCATCCCCTGGTCTGCCCTGCCTTCAACGCCGACTTCGACGGTGACCAGATGGCCGTGCACGTGCCCCTGGCGATCGAGGCCCAGACCGAGGCCCGCATGCTGATGCTGGCGAGCAACAACGTGCTCTCCCCCGCCACCGGCGAGCCGATCATCACCCCGTCCCAGGACATGGTGCTCGGCGCCTACTACCTCACCGCCGTCGACCGGGACAAGGCGCAGCCCGCCTTCGGCGACCGTTCCCGCACCTTCGCCGACCTCGAGGACGTGATCGCCGCCTTCGAGGAGAAGCACCTCACCCTGCACGACTGGGTTTGGGTGCGCTTCAACGGTGAGGTGGAGAGCGACGACGAGGACAGCGAGCCCGTCTCCAGCGACACCCTCTCCGATGGCACCCGCGTCGAGCAGTGGAAGTTCCGCCGCGACCGCTTCGATGAGGACGGCGCCCTGATCAGCCGCTACCTGCTGACCACCGTCGGTCGGGTCGTCATCAACCACACGATCATCGACGCCGTGGCCGCCTCCTGAGTTCCACCGGCCGGGCCGAGCCCCGCGCCCCGTCTCTTCCGATTCCCTCCAGCCTTCTCCATCGCGCGCCGCCATGACCGCCACCCCCGCCAAGAAGATCAGCAAGAAGAGCGCCAAGGCCGCCGCCGATCTGGCGGCCGCCACCGCCGCTGCCGAACTCGCCGCCTCCGCCCTGAGCAAGCAGGCGCCGCCGTTCCGTAACCGGATCATCGACAAGAAGGCGCTGCGCAACCTGGTCTCCTGGGCCTACAAGCACCACGGCACCGCGGCCACCGCGGCGATGGCCGACGAGCTGAAGGATCTGGGCTTCCACTACGCCACCCAGGCGGCGGTGTCGATCTCGGTCGACGACCTGCGCATCCCCGGCGACAAGGCCGTCCTGCTGGAGGAGGCCGAGGAGCAGATCACGGCCACCGAGGAGCGCTACCGGCTCGGTGAGATCACCGAGGTGGAACGCCACACCAAGGTGATCGACACCTGGACCGAGACCAACGAGCGGCTGGTGGCGGCCGTGCGCCGCAACTTCAACGACAACGATCCACTCAACTCGGTGTGGATGATGGCCAACTCCGGTGCCCGGGGGAACATGTCCCAGGTGCGCCAGCTGGTGGGCATGCGCGGCCTGATGGCCAACCCCCAGGGGGAGATCATCGACCTGCCGATCCGCACCAACTTCCGCGAGGGCCTCACGGTCACCGAGTACGTGATCTCCTCCTACGGCGCCCGCAAGGGCCTGGTGGACACCGCCCTGCGCACCGCCGACTCCGGCTACCTCACCCGCCGTCTGGTGGATGTGGCCCAGGACGTGATCGTGCGGGAGGAGGACTGCGGCACCCACCGCTTCATCCCCATCAACGCCGACGAGCGCGGCCGCTACGGCACCAAGCTGGTGGGCCGTCTGGCCGCCCAGCCCGTCGTCGACAGCGACGGCGTCGTCATCGTCGACCGCAACGGTGAGATCGACCCGGCGATCTCGGCCGCCATCGAGAAGGCGGCGATCGCCACCGTGATGGTGCGCTCGCCCCTCACCTGTGAGGCCTCCCGTTCGGTCTGCCGCAAGTGCTACGGCTGGGCCCTGGCCCACAACGAACTGGTCGACCTCGGCGAAGCCGTCGGCATCATCGCGGCCCAGTCGATCGGTGAACCGGGCACCCAGCTCACCATGCGCACCTTCCACACCGGTGGTGTGTCCACGGCCGAGACCGGCGTGGTGCGCTCCCTGGTGGATGGGGTGGTGGAATTCGGGCCCAAGGCCCGGGTGCGCGACCACCGCACCCCCCATGGCGTCGAGGCCAAGCTGGCCGAAACCGATTTCACCCTCACCCTCAAGCCTTCGGGCAAGGGCAAGGTGCAGAAGATCGACATCACCAACGGCTCGATCCTGTTCGTGGCCGATGGCGATCCCGTCGCCAACGACATCATCCTGGCCCAGATCTCCTCGGGCTCGGCGGTGAAGAAGAGCGTGGAGAAGGCCACCAAGGACGTCATCTGCGACCTGCCCGGCCAGGTCCGCTTCGAGGATGTGATCCAGCCCCGTGAGGTCACCGACCGCCAGGGCAACATCACCCACAAGGCCCAGCGTCTCGGCCGCCTGTGGGTGTTCAGCGGCGACGTCTACAACCTGCCGCCCAACGCCCTGCCCGTCGTCGAGACCGACAAGCCGGTGACCGCCGGCGATGTGCTGGCCGAGAGCCGGCTGCAAAGCGAGTACGGCGGCGCCGTGCGACTGCGGGAGTCCACCGGCGATTCCCGCGAGGTGCAGATCGTCACCGCCAGCCTCACCCTCAAGGACTGCAAGCTGGTGGGTGAATCCAGCCACACCGGTGAGAGCTGGCACCTGGAGGGCAAGGACAACACCCGCTACCTGGTCAAGACCCAGCCGGGCACCAAGATCGGCGCCGGTGAGGTGATCGCCGAACTCACCGACGACCGCTTCCGCACCCAGACCGGCGGCATGGTGAAGTTCGCCCCCGGCCTCTCGATCAAGAAGGCCCGCTCCGCCAAGCACGGCTTCGAGGTGAGCAAGGGCGGCACCCTGCTGTGGATTCCCCAGGAAACCCACGAGATCAACAAGGACATCTCCCTGCTGATGATCGAGGACGGCCAGTGGATCGAAGCCGGCACCGAGGTGGTGAAGGACATCTTCAGCCAGACCGCCGGCATCGTCACCGTCACCCAGAAGAACGACATCCTGCGGGAGATCATCGTGCGCTCCGGTGAGCTGCACCTGGTCTCCGATGCCAAGGTGCTGGCCCGCTACGGCGAGGACGGCAAGATGGTCAACCCCGGCGAGGAGATCGCCCCCGGCCTCAAGGCCGAGGCGATGAAGTTCGTCGAGAAGGTCGACACCCCCGAGGGCGGCGCCCTGCTGCTGCGCCCCGTCGAGGAATACGCCATTCCCGATGCCGCCCACCTGCCCGAGCTGTCCACCGTCAAGCAGACGGGCGGACCCTCCCTCGGCCTGAAGGCCACCCAGCGCCTCACCTTCAAGGACGGCGAGCTGATCAAGTCGGTCGAAGGGGTGGAACTGCTGCGCACCCAGCTGATCCTGGAAACTTTCGACACCACCCCCCAGATGACGGTGGATGTGGAGGCGGTCGCCGACAAGCGGGCCAAGACCATCGAGCGTCTGCAGCTGGTGATCCTCGAAACCCTGCTGGTGCGGCGCGACACCCTCTCCGACGCCAGCCACGGCTCCACCCACACTGAGCTGCAGGTGGAGGACGGCATGACCGTCAAGCGGGGCGATGTGGTGGCCACCACCCAGATCCTCTGCAAGGAGAACGGGGACGGGGTGGTGCAACTGCCCGAGCCCGTCGTCGGTGAACCGATCCGCCGCCTGATCGTGGAGCGGGCCAACGACACCCTCAGCCTGGATCTGGGCACGGCCGCCCCGACGGTGGCGGTGGGCGATCGCATCGTCGACGGCAAGGTGCTCGCCGACCGAGTGCTCTCCCCCTGCTGCGGCCAGGTGGAGGCCATCGACGGCCAGACGCTCACCATCCGCCTCGGCCGGCCCTACATGGTGTCGCCCGATTCGGTGCTGCACGTCCGTGACGGTGAACTCGTCCAGCGCGGCGATCCCCTGGCTCTGCTGGTGTTCGAGCGTCAGAAGACCGGCGACATCGTCCAGGGTCTGCCCCGGATCGAGGAACTGCTGGAGGCCCGCCGCCCGCGGGAATCGGCGGTGCTCTGCCGCAAGAGCGGCACGGTGCAGATCAAGCAGGGCGAGGACGACGATTCGATCACCGTGTCGGTGATCGAGACCGATGATGTCATCACCGAGTACCCGATCCTGCTGGGCCGCAACGTGATGGTCTCCGACGGCCAGCAGGTGAGCGCCGGCGAGATGCTCACCGACGGGCCGATCAATCCCCACGAGCTGCTCGACTGCTTCTTCGAGGACCTGCGCAGCCGCAAGCCCACCATGGAAGCGGCCCAGGAGGCGATCTCCAAGCTGCAGTTCCGCATGGTGACGGAGGTGCAGAACGTCTACAAATCGCAGGGTGTCTCGATCAGCGACAAGCACATCGAGGTGATCGTGCGCCAGATGACCAGCAAGGTCCGCGTCGAGGATGCCGGCGACACCACCCTGCTGCCCGGTGAGCTGATCGAGTTGCGCCAGGTGGAGCAGGTGAACTCCGCCATGGGCATCACCGGCGGCGCCCCCGCCGAGTTCACCCCCGTGCTGCTGGGCATCACCAAGGCCTCGCTGAACACCGATTCGTTCATCTCGGCGGCCTCCTTCCAGGAGACCACCCGGGTGCTGACCGAAGCGGCCATCGAGGGCAAGAGCGACTGGCTGCGGGGCCTCAAGGAGAACGTGATCATCGGCCGCCTGATCCCCGCCGGCACCGGCTTCGGGGGCTTCGAGGAGGAGCTGCGCGCCGAGGCCGGACCCCACCCCGACATCCTTGAGGAGGAAGCCGCCGGCTACCGCCGCAACCAGAACCTGCGTCCCGATTACACGGTCGAGATGCCGGCCCCGGCGGCCACCGCCGCCGTGCTGGATGACCCTTCCGAGGAGGATCTGGAGGCCACCCGCAGCCGCCACGGCATCGAGGCGACCGCCAGCGGCTTCGCCGCCTTCGCCCGTCCCACCGCCGAGGAGGGACTGGAGGAGGAGCTGATCGCCGATCCGGCGGCCCTCGAGGGTCTGCAGGAGGAGGGGCTGCTCAGTGATGACTGATCCCGCCGTCGCCACCCCTGCGGCCCCCTCCCGGCCCACCCCCGTGCCGGTGCGCCGGCTGCCTCGCTTCGGCTTCCACACCCACACCGAGCGCCTCAACGGCCGGGTGGCCATGCTCGGCTTCATCGCCCTGCTGGCGGTGGAGTGGAAGCTGGGCCACGGCCTGCTGATCTGGCCCTGATGGCCGGGCCTGCCCCCCTGCTGGGGATGGGCCAGGCGGCCCTGGAGGCCTGGGCCGGTGACCAGGGTCAGCCGGCCTTCCGCGGCCGGCAGCTGCATGACTGGATCTACACCAGGGGAGCCCACAGCCTCGACGCGATCACGGTGCTGCCCAAGGCCTGGCGCGAGGGGCTGGCGGCGGGCGGCACCGGCATCGGCCGCTCGGCCCTGCTGCACCGCAGCGACGCCCGCGACGGCACCACCAAGCTGCTGCTGGCCACCGCCGATGGCCTCAGCCTCGAGACCGTCGGCATCCCCAGCGGCGACCGGCTCACGGTCTGTGTCAGCAGCCAGGTGGGCTGTCCCATGGCCTGCCGCTTCTGCGCCACCGGCAAGGGGGGCCTGCAGCGCTCCCTGGCGGTGCACGAGATCGTCGACCAGGTGCTCAGCATCCGCGAAGCCATGGACCGGCGCCCTTCCCACGTGGTGTTCATGGGCATGGGCGAACCCCTGCTCAACACCGAAGCGGTGCTGGAGGCCATCGCCTGCCTCTGCACCGACCTGGGCATGGCCCAGCGCCAGATCACCGTCAGCACGGTGGGCGTGCCCCGCACCCTGCCCACCCTGGCGGAGCGGGCCCTCGAGCGGCTCGGCCGGGCCCAGTTCACCCTGGCCGTGAGCCTCCATGCCCCCGACCAGCGCCTGCGGGAGGAGCTGATCCCCACCGCCCACGCCTATCCCCTCGAGGCCCTGCTGGACGACTGCCGCCACTACGTGGCCATCACCGGCCGGCGGGTCAGCTTCGAATACATCCTGCTGGGGGGCGTCAACGACCATCCCCGCCAGGCCGATGCCCTGGCCCGCCTGCTGCGGGGCTTCCAGAGCCACGTCAACCTGATCGCCTACAACCCGATCGCCGAGGAGGACTTCCGGCGCCCCGCCCCGGAGGCGGTGGAGGCCTTCCGCGCCCAGCTGCAGCGGCGCCACATCGCCGTGAGCGTGCGGGCCAGCCGCGGCCTCGACCAGGACGCCGCCTGCGGCCAGCTGCGCCGCCGGCTGATGGACGCCCCGGCAGGGTGAGCGCCATCTCGATTCCGCCGCGCGCGCTTCCAGCCCTGGCGGCCCTCCTGGCCGGTGCGCTGGCCTACGGGGCCCTCTGCGGCCTGCTGTTCCTACGCCAGCGCTCCTTCCTCTACTTCCCCCAGCCCCGCGCCGCCGATGCGCCCGGCGAGCTGCTGGCCCTGCCGATCACAGGCGGACCGCCGGGGGGCCGGGTGCTGGTGACCGTCCGCCGCCGCCCCGGTCCGCTGGCGCTGCTGTACTTCGGCGGCAACGCCGAGGCTGTGGAGGGCCAGCTGCCCCTGCTGACGGCCGCCTTTCCAGAGCACTCTCTCTACCTGCTGCACTACCGGGGTTACGGCGGCAGCAGCGGCCAGCCTTCGGAGCGGGCCCTCTTCGCCGATGCCCTCGCCCTCTTCGACCGGGTGCGGGCCGACCACGGGCAGATCGCCGTGATCGGTCGCAGCCTGGGCAGCGCCGTGGCGGTGCACGTGGCCGCCCGGCGCCCCGTGGCCCGGCTGGTGCTGGTGACGCCGTTCGACAGCATCGAGGCCGTGGCGGCCCGCCACTACCCCCTGGTGCCGGTGGGGCTGCTGCTCCAGGACAAGTACCGCTCCGACCAGGCGGCTCCCCGGGTCGGGGCGCCCACCCTGCTGATCGCCGCCGAACGGGATGAGGTGATCCCGCGGGCCAACACCGACGCCCTGCTCTCCAGCTTCCGGCCCGGGGTGGCTTCCCTGGTAGTGCTGCCGGTCGAGGGCCACAACGCCGTGGAAGCCTCCCCCCGGTACCTGCCGCTGCTGCGGGGGTTCCTCGGGCCCGACATGGCTGGGGAGGCGCCGGGGGCCGCTCCTCAGCCGCCGTCCCGCTCGGCGCTGTAGGCGCCGCGGGCGCCCTGGCCGTTCCAGGGGGTGAGCCGCAGCATCAGCAGGAAGGCCGGCAGGGCCGCGGCGGTGGTGGCCAGGAAGAACCCAGGCCAGCCCAGCCGTTCGGCCACCAGGCCGGCCGGGGCGGCCAGCAGGGAGCGGCTCAGGGCATAGACGCCCGAGAGCAGGGCGTACTGGGTGGCGGAGAAGCGGGGGTTGCAGAGGCTCATCAGCAGCGCCACGAAGGCGGCGCCCACCATGCCGCCACCGATGTTCTCCAGGGCCACGGCCGTCAGCAGGGCCGGCATGCCGCCGTCGAAGCGGGCCAGGCCCCAGTAGGCCAGGTTGCCCGCCGCCCCCACCAGGGCGAACAGCCACAGGGAGCGGTTCATGCCCAGCCGGCCGAACAGCACGCCCCCCAGCACCGTGCCGACGATGGTGGCGCCGATGCCCCAGCCCGCCAGCACCGACCCCACCACCTCGGGGCTGAAGCCCTTCTGGATCAGGAACGGCACCGCCATCAGGCCCAGCAGCCCATCGGGCCAGCGGTAGAGCAGCACCAGGGTGAGCAGGGCCGCGGCCCGGGGGCCGCCGCTGCGGCGGAGGAACTCCCGTGCCGGACCCAGCACGGCCTGGCGCAGGCTGCTCACCGGCACGGCCAGGGGTTCCAGCCGCGGCGCCGTGAGGGTGAACGGCACCACCACCAGCATCAGCAGGGCCGAGAACAGGAAGGCCAGGGGCCAGTCGAAGCGGCCGGCCAGGATGAAGCCGCCGGCCCCCACGGCCAGCATCGCCGTGCGGTAGCCCAGGTTGGAGGCGGCCGCCCCGGCACCCCGCTCCAGATCGGGCAGCAGGTCGGTGCGGTAGGCATCGACGGCGATGTCCTGGGTGGCGCTGACCACCGCCAGCAGCACCGCCATCGCCCCGATGGCCGTGAGGCTGGCCGGATCGCTGGAGGGCCGCAGCAGGGCCATGGCCCCGATCACCGCCACCAGGGCGAGCTGCAGCACCAGCAGCCAGCCGCGGCGGCGGTCCGGCCAGGGCAGGGGCCAGCGGTCGAGGGCCGGCGCCCAGACCATCTTCAGGGTGTAGGGCAGCTCCGCCAGCCCCAGCAGGCCGATCAGGCCCAGGGGGATCTGGCTGGCGGTGAGCCAGCCCTGCAGCAGCTTGGTGCCCACCATGTAGGGGGTGCCGCTGGCCACCCCCTCGGCGGCCACCGCCAGGAGGCGCCGCCAGGGGCGGACACTGCTGGAGGCAGGGCTGGCCATGGCCGCTCGCGGATCGCCGAACCCTAGGGGCGACCGGTCGGACCACAATGCAGCCAGCCCCGCCGTCCCGTCTCTCCCATGTCCTTCCTGCGTTCCACGCTGCTGCCGGTCGCCATCGTGCTGCTGTTCGGCCTGGCCCTGTTCGCCGTCAGCGCCCGCATCTGGCTGCCCGGCGACATGGCCGCCCCCGCCCCGCTGGGCTGATCCCGGGCCCGTGGGCTGATCCGGCGCCGCCCGGCTTTTACGATGCCTTCACCTGGATGGCTCCATGCCGGACGACGGCCTGCCCTTTCCCGAAACCACCCACGCGCTGGCCCTCGATCCGGAGGTGCTGGCCCGGGAACTGGCGCAGGAGCTCCTGGGTGATCCCCTCGATGAGATCGACAGCGTCGCCCCCTCCAGCTCCGACGTGGCCGCCGAGTGCGACCTGGGCATCGCGCTGCTGAAGGGGGGGCGGGAGGAGCGGCTGCAGGGCCTGCGCATCTTCTGCGAGCACCGCGATCCTCGGGCCATTCCCCTGCTGCTGCCGCTGCTGAAGGCCGGCTGCCCGATCGTGCGGATGAGCGCCGTCTACGCCCTCGGCCGCAACCCCCACCCCCTGGCGGTGGAGCCCCTGCTGGGCCTGCTGGCGGCCGACGACAACGGCTACGTGCGCAAGGCGGTGGCCTGGAGCCTCGGCAACTACCCCGAGGCCCCGGTGCTCAACCCGCTGATCCGGGCCCTGGAGCTCGACATCGCCGCGGTGCGGCTGTGGGCGGCCAGCTCCCTGGCCGATGCCGGCGCCACCGGCGTGGCCAAGGCCGACCCCGCCGCCGCCCAGCTGCTGCTCAGCCTTCGCATCGACAGCGAGCCGGCGGTGCGCAGCAACTGCGCCTGGTCGCTGGGGCGTCTCTACACCGACCTGGTGGAGCCGCGCCAGCGGGACGTGGTGGAGGCCCTGCTGCACACGATGCTGCACGACGGCGACCCCACCGTCCGGGACGAAGCCCGCATGGCCCTGGAGCAGTTGGAGCAGCCGGAAGTGCTGGAGCGGCTGCAGACCCTGGTGGACGAGGGCCTGATCAGTTGAAGGACATCAGCCAGGGCCGTACGACGGCCGCGAGCTCCGGAAATCGCGGTTAAGATCCCGGTCTCACCTGTGCAGCCCATCCGGGATGGCCCAACGCACCATCCGCTTCCGCATCCGCCCCGACGGGCGCGTGGAGGAACTCGTGGAGGGCGTGCAGGGCGAGGGGTGCTCCCGGCTCACGGAGCGGATCGAGGCCCGGCTGGGCAGCGTGCAGCAACGACGCAGCACCTCGGAAGCGTTCCAGACGCCCCCCCTCGTTCTCCAGGACCCCCAGGTGGTCGTCCAGCACCACGGCCCCTGAGCCCCCGCTCCCCCTCCCCATTTCGTCCCATGTCGCACTTCAGCACCGTCAAGACCGAGCTGCGCGATCGCCAGGCCCTGGTGGACGCCCTCCGCGACCTGGGCCACCCTCCGGCCGAGGGCTCCTGCCAGGTGCGCGGCTACCGCGGCCAGACGGTGACCGCCGATCTCGCCATCCCCCAGGCCGACGGCGTCGACATCGGCTTCCGCTTCAACCCCGACAGCGGCAGCTACGAGCTGGTCACCGACCTGGAGCTCTGGAAGCAGCCCATCCCGGTGGAGCGCTTCCTGGCCAAGCTCACCCAGCGCTACGCCCTGCGCACCATCCTGGCCAGCACCATGGAGGAGGGCTTCCAGGTGAGCGAGCAGACCAGCCACCAGGACGGCAGCATCGAACTGGTGGTGACCCGCTGGGACGCCTGATCCCGTGAGCGCGACGGGTCCCGCCACCGGTCTCGACCCCGCTCTCGCCTTCCGCACCGCGGTAGCCCCCGAGTCGGCAGCCACCGGCCGGGAGCCCGTGCTGGGCGGGGCCCTGCGCCAGCAGGCCGTCTGGGTGGATGAGGCCGTCTGCATCGGCTGCCGTTACTGCGCCCATGTGGCCGGCAACACCTTCGTGGTGGAACCCGACTGGGGTCGCTCCCGGGCCCTGCGCCAGGACGGCGACAGCACCGAGCGGATCCAGGAGGCGATCGACACCTGCCCCGTCGACTGCATCCACTGGGTCCCCTACGAGCAGCTGCCGGCCCTGAGGGCCCAGCTCGACGAACAGGAGATCCAGCCCCTGGGGCTGCCCTCCCAGGGGCGCCGCCGCCGCACCCTGCCCCGCTCTGTCCCGCCAGCGCCGTGACCATTCCCACCCGGCGTTTCGGCCGCACGGGACTGGCCATGCCGGTGCTCTCCCTGGGGGGGATGCGCTTCCAGCAGAGCTGGAGCGACCTGCCGCCCGAGGCAGTGGAGGCCGGCAGCCAGGCCAACCTCGAGGCGACCCTGCGGGTCGCCAGGGCGGCGGGGCTGCACCACATCGAGACCGCCCGCCACTACGGCACCTCGGAACGGCAGCTGGGCTGGCTGCTGCCCCGGCTGCCGGATCCGCGGCGCATCCTCCAGACCAAGGTGCCCCCGGCCGAAGATCCGGCGGCCTTCGAGGCCGACCTGCGCACCAGCTTCGAGCGGCTGGGCCTGGACAGCGCGGGGGGGCAGGACGGTGAAGCGGGCCGCGTGGATCTGCTGGCCATCCACGGCCTCAACACCCCGGAGCTGCTCGATCAGACCCTGCGGCCCAATGGCTGCCTGGCGGTGGCCCGCCGCTGGCAGGAGGCGGGCCGGATCGGCCACGTGGGCTTCTCCACTCACGCGCCGCTGCCCCTGATCCTGGAGGCGATCGCCAGCGACGAGTTCGACTACATCAACCTGCACTGGTACTTCATCCGCCAGGACAACCGGGCGGCGATCGAGGCCGCCACCGCCCACGACATGGGGGTGTTCGTGATCAGCCCCACCGACAAGGGGGGCCACCTGCACAGCCCCTCCCAGCGCCTGTGCGAGCTCTGCGCGCCGCTGCATCCGATCGTCTTCAACGACCTGTTCTGCCTCTCGGCCCCCGGCATCCACACCATCAGCGTCGGGGCCAGCTCCCCGCAGGATCTGGATCTGCACCTGGAGGCGGTGGCGCTGCTGCCCAGGGCCGGGGAACTGCTGCCGCCGATCCTGGACCGGCTTGAGGAGGCCCGCCGCCAAGCCCTCGGCGACGCCTGGCTGGCCAGCTGGGACCGGGGCCTGCCGGCCTGGCAGGACACCCCTGGCCGGATCAACCTGCCGGTGCTGCTCTGGCTGCACAACCTTCTGGAGGCCTGGGACCTGGAGGCCTACGGCCGCGCCCGCTACGGGCTGCTGGGCCAGGGCAGCCACTGGTTTCCGGGGGAGAACGCCGAGGCCCTCGACGGCAGCGTCAGCGAGGCCGAGCTGCTGGCGGTGCTGCAGGCCAGCCCCTGGGCCGCCGAGATCCCCGACCTGCTGCGGCGCCTGCGGGGGCGGCTGGGGGGCGAGGCCGTGAAACGGCTGCAGGTGGCCTAGGCCCCAGGCGTGATGGCCCCCGGCGCGATCGGCGTCTTCTGGGGGACCCCCACGGCC
>NZ_JAYGHZ010000011.1:0-18153 GCF_034931285.1 Synechococcus sp. BA-120 BA3 | reverse complement strand
AGCCAGGGGCGCCCCGGCCCCGTCGAGGAGCGCCAGACGCGGCCCGCACGCCGGGCAGGCGATCGTCTCGGCGTGGAAGCGGCGATCGGCGGGATCCTCGAACTCCCGACGGCAGGCCGGGCACAGGGCGAACGGCGCCAGGGTCGTGAGGGCCCGGGCCCAGGGCTCGGCCGTGGCGATGCTGAAGCGGGGGCCGCAGTCGCAGCAGCTGATGAAGGGGTAGCCGAAGCGGCGATCGGCGGGATCGGCCAGTTCCGCCAGGCAGGCGCGGCAGGGGGCCCGGTCGGCCACCAGCGACGACGCGATCAGATCGATGCGGAGCGGCATGGCCCGGCTGGCCACGATCCGCACCCCCGCCTGGAATGGGCCCGCCGTCGGGCCGGGGGCCGCCGACCAGACCGGCTCCAGCTGCTCGAGGCGGGCCCGGGGGGGCAGCTCCGATGGCAGGCGCCGCAGGAACGCTTTCAGGGAACTACGCTCCCCCTCCAGCCGCAGGCGCACCGCCCCCGGGCGGTTCTCCACCTCGCCGCGCAGATCAAGCTCCCGGGCGAGGCGGTGCACCAGGGGCCGGAAACCCACCCCCTGCACGACGCCGCGACACTCCAGCTGCAGCTGGGCCGGTCCCGCCGCTGATGGCATGGTCAGCCGGCCAGGGCCAGCCGCTCCAGGCCCAGGGCCGCCAGCAGCTCGCCGATGCCCTCGCCGGTGCGGGCGGAGACCTCCACGATGCGGGCCCGGGGGGCCATCCGGGCGATGTGGCGGCGGGCCTGGGGCCCGTCGAAGCCGCAGGCCCCGGCCAGGTCGCCCTTGCTGATCACCACCACATCGGCGGAGTGGAACATGGCCGGGTACTTCAGGGGCTTGTCCTCCCCTTCGGTGACCGACAGCAGCACCACCCGCTGGCTTTCACCCAGATCGAAGGCGGCCGGGCAGACCAGGTTGCCGACGTTCTCGATCACCAGCAGCTCAAGGCCGGCCAGGGGCTGGCCGAGGTGGGCCAGCTCATGGAGGGCCCGGTGCACCATGGCCGCCTCCAGGTGACAGGCCTGGCCGGTGGTGATCTGCAGGGCCGGCACCCCGGCGGCCCGCAGGCGGCGGGCATCGTTGTCGGTGGCCAGATCCCCGACGATCACCGCCATCGGATGGCGCTGCGATGGGGAGGCGGGCGCCAGGTGCCTGGCCAGCCGCTCCAGCAGGGCGGTCTTGCCGGAGCCCGGCGAGGAGAGCAGGTTGATCACCCGGACGCCGGCGGCGGCGAAGTGTTCCCGGTTGGCCGCCGCCTGGGCATCGTTGTGCACCAGCAGGCGCTGGCCCAGCTCCAGGTGCCGGGGGGCCTCGATGGCGGGGGCCACCGGTTGGCCGCAGTTGCAGTCGACACACATCGCAGGATCGACCCCCAGACAGGAGAGGAGTACGGAAAAGCCCCGCCGGGGCCCGGCCTCGCCCGAAGGCTAGGCACGGAGTTCCGACGGGGCCGGGGCCCTGAGAGCCGCCGTGATCACCAGAGGCCGCGGATCGGCGCGGGGGCCGGTTCGGGCTGGAAGATCGGCGCCGGGGCCGGGGCGGGCTGCATGACGGGTTCCGGCTCCGGGGTGGGCGCGGGCGCGGCCGCCACGGGGCGGGCACCGAAGCGGTAACGGAAGCCGATCTTGCCGCCGAAGCTGTTGAAGGCGTCGAAGGTCAGGTTCTCGGAGGTATAGCCGCCGGCACCTTGATAGACGCCCTCCACGTAGACATCGGAGTTGTAGCTCATGGCGTAGCTGACCCCCACCTTGGCCTGCCAACCAAACAGTCCCTTGTTGACGCTGTGGGTGGGGAAGCCGTTGAGGGCGAAACTCGGGGTGCTGAGGTTGGTGTACCCGATGCCACCGCCGATGTAGGGCGTCCAGCGGCTGTTGGTCTCGATGTCGTAGTAGAGGCTGGCCAGCACATCATTCTTGTTGATGATGCCGGAGACGTTGTTGGTGGTGGGCACGATGCCGAAGGCACCGAAGCCGATCGGATTGGCGGCACCCACGGCGTTGAGGCTGGCCCGGCTGTAGCCGTAGGTGAGCTCGGCGCGCAGGGCGCCGAAGTCGTAACCGACGCCCACATCACCGGAGAAGCCCCCGCCCAGATCCAGCTTGGTGGAGTTGTTGTTGCCGAAGTTGAACAGCAGCGGGGTGAAGAAGGGCGAAACGAGTGTGCCCGTGCTGTTGACCGTCTGGTCGCTGGGGGTCTGGGCGCCGGCACCGATGGTGAGGTACCAGCCCTTGGCGGAATAGACCTCCTTCACCACCGGCTGGGGGAACGTCTGGGCGATGAGGGTGGCATCCGGCGTGACCTCGGGAACCAGGTTTGCGCTGGGGCCGTCCTCAGCAATCCCGGGAAGACCGGCGGGCGATTCCGAAGTCACGGGATTCGTCACGGGCTCGGCGCCCTCGTCAGCAGGCCCGGCCTCTGCCATCGCGGGACCGCCAAGCAGGAGGCCACCCGTTGCGGCGATTCCTACTCCGCGGACACAAGCCTTCGTGAAATGTTTCGTGAATTTCTTTGTGAAATTTATTGTGAAATATGTCATGGGGGTTGGGCTCCTCTCACTGATGTATAGATAAACCCACGCCATGGACGAAACGAAAAGCCATGGACAGCATCAGTCCTGGCACAGAGTGGCAGAAAGAGAAAACTTGCACAAGATTACGTTTCGCTCTGGAGTCCAGTGTCAATCCGCCTTCTGTAGAAAATAGGCAGATTATTTTCCGGCCCTGATCGGGATCATCGCCAACCTCGGTCATGACGGCGCCCGCTGCGGCCCCAGTCCCTGTGGCCGGCTCAGGCGATCTCCATCGAGGCCAGCTGCAGCTCCCGGCCCCGCAGCAGCTCCCGGCTGATGCGGCCGCAGCGCGGGCATTCGCAGCAGCCATCGCGCGCCGCGAAGGGCTGTTCGCAGGCGGCACAGAAAAAGGCGGCGGGCACCGCTTCGATCTCCAGCCGGGAGCCGGCGGCGATGGTGCCCGCCATCACCACCGTGTGGGCCAGGCGCAGGGCCTCGATCTCCACCCCTGCCAGGCTGCCCACCCGCAGGGTGATGGTGGTGATGCGGCCGGCCCCGTGCCGGGCGGCCTGCTCCAGCGCCTGCTCCCGCACGGCGTCCATGAGGCTCAACTCATGCATGGGGCGCCGCCCCCTCCCGCAACCAGCCCCGCAGCAGCTGGCGCGCCTGGGGCAGCTGGCGCCGCAGCTGCGGCGAGAAGCGCTCCCCCCAGGAGAAATCGAAGGCCGGCACCAGCAGCTCGTGGGCCGGCACGCAGCGGCCGAACAGCTGCTCGGCCAGGGCCAGCAGCCGGGCGGGTGCCACCCGGTGCGTGTCCCGCTCCCATCCATCGCTGGCCACCAGGGGCCGCAGCAGGCAGGGGCTCCGGGGTGGCGCCAGCCAGGCATCGACGATCAGCAGCCGCTCGGCCGCCGCCACCGCCTCGGCCAGTTCGGGGGTGAGCTGGTGGCGCTGCAGCCCCAGACCCTCCACCAGGTGCCAGCCGACCCCGTCATCCCCCCGCAGGGGGTTGCCGATGCCGATCAGCAGCGCGCCTCCGGTGCCGGCGCCGGCGGCGGTCATCCCCGCAGGCGCTCGGCCAGCACCGTGCCGTCGGCGGCCAGCAGTTGCAGGCGCAGCGGCATCTGGCCGGCGGCGTGGGTGGAGCAGGAGAGGCAGGGGTCGAAGCAGCGGATGCCCGCCTCCACCCGGTTGAGCATCGCCTCGGGGATCTCGGCGCCGGCGGGCACCGGGTCGGGGATGTACTCCCGGGCGATCTGGTGCACGGTGCGGTTCATCGCCAGGTTGTTCTGACCGGTGGCGATGATCAGGTTGACGCTGGTGAGCAGGCCGTCGTCATCCACCTTGTAGTGGTGGAAGAGGGTGCCGCGGGGCGCCTCGCTCACCCCCACCGCCTCGTTGCGGTTGAGGGAGGCCCGCAGCCGGATGCGGCCGTGCATCAGCTCGGGGTCGGCCACCAGGATCTCGATCGCCTCCAGGCAGGCGACGATCTCCACGAGCCGCGCGTGGTGGTAAGCGAAGCTCGAGGTGGCGGGCTGGCCGCTGCGCTGGCGCAGCTCCGCCAGCTCCCGATCGGCCCAGGGGGTGCCGATGCCGTCGCAGACGTTGAGCCGGGCCAGGGGACCCACCCGGTAAATGCCGTCCGGATAGCCGAGGGGCTTGTAGTACGGGAACTTGAGGTAGCTCCAGGGTTCCACCGCCTCGCCGAGGAAGTCGGCGTAGTCGTCTTCGCTGAGCTGGTCGGCCACGATCGCTCCGGTGGCGTCCCGGAAGCGGATGCGCCCCTCGATGTGCTCCCAGAGCCCCTGCGGCGTCACCAGGCCCATGAACAGGCTGGGGAAGTCACCGAAGACGCGCTGCTCCCGTTGCAGGGGGCCATCGAGCAGCTTCTTGTAGAGCTCCAGCGCCAGGGTCACCGTGGCGCGGGCCTCCGGCAGGCGCTCCAGGATCCAGTCCCGGGCCTCCGGGCTGAGGGGCGAGCGCACGCCCCCGGGCACCGCCCAGGCGGAGTGGATCTTGCGGCCGCCCAGCAGCTCAAGGATCTGCTGGCCGAACTGGCGCAGGCGGATGCCGGCCCGGGCCAGGTCGGGGTCGGCGGCCATCAGGCCGAAGACGTTGCGCTTGGCCGGATCGCTCTCCCAGCCCAGCAGGAAATCGGGGCTGCTGAGGTGGAAGAAGGAGAGGGCGTGGGACTGGGTGAGCTGGGCCAGGTTGAGCAGCCGCCGCAGCTTGTCGGCCGCCGGGGGGATCGAGAGGGCCAGCAGCTTGTCGCCGGTCTTGGCGGCCGCCAGCAGGTGACTCACCGGGCAGATGCCGCAGATGCGGGCCGTGATGCCGGCCATCTCGGTGAAGGGGCGGCCCTCGCAGAATTTCTCGAACCCGCGGTACTCCACCACGTGGAAGCGGGTGTCGGTGAGGTGGCCGGCCTCATCGAGGTGGAGGGTGATCTTGGCGTGGCCTTCGATGCGGGTGACCGGATCGATGAGAACGGTGCGGGTCATGGGGAGGTCCTCATCCGAAGCGCAGCATGGCCGTGCCTTCCATCGCCGGCCGCTCACCGGCCAGCAAGGGGGTGATCGCCTCGCGGATGCGCTCGGCGGAGGGGGGGCAGCCCGGCAGGTAGAGATCCACCGGAATGACCTCATGCAGGGGCAGCACCCGGGGCAGCAGTTCGGGGACGATGCCGGGGGCGAAGGGCAGCTGGCCCGTGGCGTCGGCCAGCTCCAGGTAGCCCCGCTCCAGCACCGCCTTGGCGCCGTCGTGGCCGCCATCGAGCAGGTTGCGCAGGCCGGGCACGTTGGCGGTCACGGCGCAGTCGCCGAAGGAGATCACCAGGCCCGTGCGCTCGCGCACCTGCAGGGCCAGCTCGAGGTTGTCGACATTGGCCACCGCCCCCTCCACCAGGGCGATGTCGACGTGCTCGGGGTAGATCTTGACGTCGGTGCCGACCGGGGAGAAGACCACATCCACCTTCTCGGCCAGGTCGAAGAGGAACTCGTCGAGATCCAGGAACGACATGTGGCAGCCGGAGCAGCCCGCCAGCCAGACGGTGGCGAGGCGGAGTTTGGCGGGCGGGACGGGGGTCATGGGGAGGGGAGTCACTGGTTGTGCCAGCGGCGCTGGTCGCGGGCGCTGCGCAGCAGGGCGGGCAGGCCGGCGTCGGGCTGCTTCTCGGCGGTGGTGTCGGTGTTGCGGAACAGGGCGCCGGTGGGGCACACCTCGACGCACTTGCCGCAGGAGGTGCAGGCCTGCACCTGGCCCCAGGGCTCATCGAGGCCGGCGACGATGTGGCAGTGGCCGCCGCGGCTGCCGATGTCCCAGACGTGGGCCCCCTCGATCTCGTCGCACACCCGCACGCAGCGGGTGCAGAGGATGCAGCGGTTGTGGTCGAGGGTGAACTGGGGGTGGGAGGCATCCACCGACCGCTGGGGGTACTGGTAGGGGAAGCGGGAATGGTCCATGCCCACGGTCACGGCCATGTCCTGCAGTTCGCAGTGGGTGTTGGCCACACAGACGGCGCAGACGTGGTTGCCCTCGGCGAAGAACAGTTCCACCGCCATGCGCCGATACTCCCTGAGCCGGGGGGTGTGGGTGTGCACCACCATCCCCTCGGCGGCGGCGGTGCTGCAGGCGGGCAGCAGCTTGTTCGATCCCTCCACCTCCACCAGGCACAGCCGGCAGGCGGAGACCGGGCTCAGCCCATCAAGGTGACAGAGGGTGGGGACATCGGCCGCGGCCGCCCGGGTGGCCTCCAGCAGGCTGGCCCCCGCCGGCACCGCCACGTCCTGGCCGTTGACGTTGAGGGTGATGACAGCCATCAGCGCACCTCCCCGCTGGCGACGCAGCCCGAAGGCTCCCGGCAGGCGGCCTCGTATTCGTGGCGGAACCAGCGCAGGGTGCTGAGCACCGGATTGGGGGCCGACTGACCCAGACCGCAGAGGCTGGTGACCTTCACCATCTGGCAGAGGGCATCGAGACGTTCCATGTCCTCGGGCGTGGCCCGACGTTCCACGAAGCGATCCAGGAGCAGGGCCAGCTGCACGGTGCCGGCGCGGCAGGGGATGCACTTGCCGCAGCTCTCGTTGACGCTGAAGCCCATGAAGTGGCGCGCCACCTCGGGCATGGAGGTGCTTTCCCCCATCACCACCATGCCGCCGGAGCCCATCATCGAACCCAGCTCCAGCAGGCTTTCGTAGTCGACGGGGGTGTCGAGCCGTTCCGCCGGGATGCAGCCCCCGGATGGCCCGCCCGTCTGCACCGCCTTGATGGCCGAGCCATCGGGCACGCCGCCGCCGATCACCTCCACCACGGTGCGCAGGGGGGTGCCCATCGGCACCTCCACCAGGCCGGTGTTGACCACCGCGCCGGACAGGGCGAACACCTTGGTGCCCTTGCTGTGCTCGGTGCCCATGGCGGCGTACCAGTCCCCGCCTTCCCGCAGGATCGCCGGCACGGCGGTGAAGGTCTCGACGTTGTTGATCAGGGTGGGCGCGCCCCAGAGGCCCGACTGGGCCGGGAAGGGGGGCCGGGGCTGGGGCATGCCCCGCTGACCCTGGATCGAGAGCAGCAGGGCCGTCTCCTCCCCACACACATAGGCGCCGGCCCCCACCCGCACCTCCAGGCGCAGGTTGAAGGTGGTGCCGTGGATGTGGTTGCCCAGCAGGTGCCGGCTGCGGGCCTGCTGCAGGGCCAGCCGCAGCCGCTCGATCGCCAGGGGGTATTCCGCCCGCACGTAGACGAAGCCCCGCTCGGCGCCGACCGCGTAGGCCGCGATCGCCATCCCCTCGATCAGTCGATGCGGATCGCTCTCCAGCACGCTGCGGTCCATGAAGGCGCCGGGGTCCCCCTCGTCGGCGTTGCAGACCACGTAACGGGGGCCAGGGGGCTGGAGGGCCACCGTGTCCCACTTCAGGCCGGTCGGGTAGCCGGCGCCGCCCCGGCCCCGCAGGCCGCTGCGTCGCACCTCGTCACGCACCTGCTCGGGGCTGAGCTCCTGCAGGACGCGCTGCAGCTGGGCGTAGGTGCCGAAGGCGATCGCGTCGTCGATGGACTCGGGATTCACCTGGCCGCAGCCCTCCAGCACCACGGGCCGCTGCAGGGCGAAGAAGGGGCCCTCCAGATCGATCCGATGGGCCGCCAGGGGATCCACCGGGGACGCCGGAGCGGCCGTGGCATTGGCGGTGGCCTCGGCGATCAGGGTCCCGGCCTGCTCGGGCGCCAGCCCCCCGTAGAGCTGGGTGCGGCCGGGCCGGTCGCAGGCCACCAGGGGGCCGCTGCCGCACTGACGCAGGCACCCCACTGGCTTGATCGTCAGCTGGGAAGGATCAAGGCCGGCGGCCTCACGGGCGTCCTCCAGGGCGGTGCGCAGGGTCTGGCTGCCGGCGGAACGACAGCCGCTGGCATCGCAGCAGCGCACCTGCACAGGGGGGGGCATGGGGAACTGGGAACGCCTCTCCTTCTGTTAGCCAGGGAATGGCGGGAGCGCCGTTCAGCGGCCCTTGGCGAGGCCCCGGGCCATGCTGTCGTCCGTGGCGGGCAGGGGGGTGTTGGCCGGGATGACGCCATTGGCGTAAAGCACCTGGCGGATCTGCTCCAGCAGCGGGGGCAGGTTGTTCTGCCGCGGGTTGAGCAGCTCGTACTGCTCCTGGGGCCCGGGGTAGCGGATGCCCCCCAGCACGGCGGAGCTGAAGGCGGGATCGAGGCCGAGATGGTCGGCCATCGCCTCGCGGACGCCGACCTGGCCTTCCCTTTCCTCCTCCCGTGCCGCCTGCCAGCCCTGGACCAGGGCCAGGACGGCATCGGGGTGCAGGCGCAGAAGCTCGGGTTCGACGGCGAGCACATCGAGGATCTCGTTGGGCAGCTGCCGGCTGGAGAACAGCGTGTCCAGCGGCAGGGAGCGGCGCAGGAGCTCGCTGCGGGGCGGGTAGGTCACCACTGCCGCCACCGTCCCCTGCCGCAGGGCGGCCTCCCAGGAGGCGGCGGGCAGGAACCGGAGCTGGGAGGGCACCGGAGGGGGGAGATCCTCGGACTCGAAGGCCCGGGCCAGCAGATAGCGGGAGAGGCTGCTGCGGTCGAGGGCGATCGGCCGGCCGACCAGGCCCTTCAGATCCTTCACCTCCGGCAGGGCCAGCACCTGATCGCCACCGCGGGATTCATCGATCACATAGACGATCACCGGACAGCGCTCCGGGGCCAGACCGCAGATGGTGACCACATCGATCGCCGTGGTGGCGATCGCCTGGGCCGCCCCGCCGACGTAGGACTGCACAGCGCGGTCGTTGTCCGCGAAATTGCGCAGGTCCAGCCGGAGTCTGCGGGGGTCGTAGTGCTGACGGGCCTGGGCCAGGGCGAAGTAGGCGTAGCCCGGCCAGGGATTCATCGCCAGCACGAAACGGGGAGGCTGACGTGGGCAGCCGATCAGCAGCGCCAGCACCAGGGCCGACACAGCGGCCAGCCCACCCCTCCACGGACGCCAGCCGATGGGCTGCCGCCGGCCCTTGTGGCGCCTCCCCGGGGGAAGGGCAAAGCCGGCAACAGCCCCCATGGGTGGGCCAGAAATATGAAAAAAGTATTATGAGTGATCAGAGCGAACGGTTGACGTCCCGCCCGGCCCCGCCGCCGACTGCCCCCCTGCCACCTTCTCCGCCTCCAGCTGAGCGCCAGACCCGGGGGTCGAGCTCCCGGGCGGCTGCCGTGCTGGCCACCGGAATGTTGGGCACCGCCCTGCTGACCTGGGGCAGCATCCTTCAGACCCCCCATTTGCACGGCGACGGGGAGAAACCTGCGGCCGATCTCGTCGTCGCCGCCCTGCACCGGAAACTGGAGAAAACCGAATCGGTGCTGCGGGGGCTCGTCGGCCTGCAGATGGCGTCGCAGGAGGTGACCCTCGGGGAGCTGCAGCGGTTCGTTGCTTCCCTCGAGAGCGATGGGCGCACCCTGGAGGGCATCAACACCGTGGGGTTCGCGACGGCCGCCTCCGGGCAGGCGCCGATCCGGCTGCTCGCGCCGATGGATCCCGCCGGCCGCGATTTGCTGGGCTCGGACCTCTGGTCGTGGGTGCGGGGCTCCGGCGAGCAGCTCAGCCGGGAGCCCGCCCCCAAGGAGGGATGGCTGCTCCCCGGCCGGCCCCGGCCGGGTCAGCCGGCCTTTCTGGTGCAGATCCTGCCCTTCGGAACGGAATCAGTCCCGGCCTCCCCCACCTCGCCAACCGCGACGCGCTGGGCCTTTGCCACCCTGCCGCTTCGGGATGTGATGCGGGCGGCCCTGGATCACCCGTTGATCCGGCTGGATGGGCCCGTGGATGTGCAGCTGTACGCCGGCGATCGCGCCGACCCTGCCCAACTCCTCTACGACTCCCGCAACCTCCCGGCGGCCGGCGTGCTGCCCCATGCCCTCTCCCACCGTCTCGACATCGGTGGCCAGCGGTGGCTGTTGCTGGTGCACCCCCTGCATGGCTCTGCACCCTGGCTGCCCTCCTGGGGTGCGGTGCTGCTGCTGGGTCTGACGACCAGCCTGCTGGCCGCCCTGCTGACCCGGGAGGTGCAGCGACGGCGGCGTCTGGCCGAACAGGAGGGCCGCAGCCTGGGGGAGCTGCGGAGCCAGCTGGAGGACAGCCTCCAGTGGCTCCGCCTCCACCGTCAGGCCTGCTCCCTGATCCAGGAGGGGCTCGTCGTCACCGATCGCGACGGGGCGATCCTGGCCTGCAACGAGGCTTATGTGGCCATCACCGGCTACCCGGAGGAGGAGCTGGTGGGCCGCAATCCCCGCATCTTGAACTCCGGCTACCAGTCAAAGGAGTTCTATGCCGCCCTCTGGGAGCAGCTGCTCGCCAACGACCGCTGGGAAGGGGAGATCTGGAACCAACGCCGCAGCGGTGAGGCCTATCCGGTCTGGATGCGGATGGGGGTGGTGCGCGACGGCGCCGGGGACCCCAGCCATTACATCGCCGCCCTCGCCGACCTGACCGCGCTGCGGGAGAAGGACCGGCAGCTGGAGTACCTCGGCTTCCATGACCCCCTGACCCGCCTGCCCAATCTGCAGATGGCCGAACTGCGCCTCGGTCAGCTGTGCCAGCAGAGCCAACCTCTGGCGGTGATCTGGATCGAACTGGACGGCATCAAGCGGATTGAGGAAAGCTTCGGCCAGGCCAAGGGGGATCGGCTCGTGCAGGTCGCCGTCGATCGGCTGAAACGGTTCGTGGGACCCACCGACGTCTTGGCCCAGGTCGGCAGGAGCGAATTCCTGATCGTGCACGCGCTGGACCCGGCCGACCCCACGGCCCTGGAGACGGCCCGCGCCCTGATGGCGGCGCTCACCGATTCCATGGCTCCGGAGGGCGTGCTGGAGCTGGCCCTGGCGGCCTGGGCGGGGGTGAGCTGCTTCCCTTTGGACTCCAGGGAGCCGGAAAACCTCCTCCTGTACGCCGCCACGGCCCTCGGGCAGGCCAGGCGCCAGGGACCGCTGGCGGTGCTGCGCTACTCGGCCGAGATGACGGTCCGCAGCCGGCAACGCCTGGCGATCGAAGCCCATCTGCAGCGGGCGGTGGAAGCGGGCCAGCTGGAACTGCTCTACCAGCCCCAGGTGGATGGCCAGGGGACGCTGCTGGGGGCCGAGGCCCTGCTGCGCTGGCGCAGTCCGAAGTTCGGTGTTGTGTCTCCGCTGGAGTTCCTCCCCATTGCCGAAGCCAGCGACCTGATCCACCGGATCGGCGAATGGGTGCTGCAGGAGGCCTGCCGCCAGTGGCAGAAGTGGGTCCAGGTCGGCTTCGAGCCCGGCCGGCTGGCGGTGAACCTCTCCACCCGCCAGTTCCAGGATCCGCGCCAGACCGTGCCGCGGCTGGTGCAGGGCTGTCTGAGCCGCACGGGGCTGGCCGTTGCCCGCCTGGAGCTGGAGATCACCGAGAGCTGCCTGATGCCGGCCCTCGGGACCCGGGAACAACTTCTGCAATTGGAAGCCATGGGAGTGGAGCTGGCGATCGATGATTTCGGTACCGGTTTCTCCTCCCTGAGCACCATTCACCAATTCCCGATCCACAAGCTCAAGATCGACCGTTCCTTCGTGGACGGGGTCGACGGCAACCCCACCTCCCAGTCGATCGTGCGGGCCACGCTGGCCATGGCTGAGGGACTGGGGGTCCACGTCCTGGCCGAGGGGGTGGAGCGGCCCGAGGAACTGGAGTTTCTGCTCCGCAGCGGCTGCCCCGCCTTCCAGGGTTACCTGTTCAGCCGTCCCCTGGCCGCCACGGCCTTCGAGGACCTGCTGCGCAGGGGAGCAAGGCTCAGCCCGGTGGCGGGGAGTGCTGCGGCGGTCCCCCTGCCATGAGAGTCCTCCGCCCCACCATGACGCAGCGCCAGGGACTGCTGCTGGCCCTGCTGGCCGGGCTGGCGGTGCTCGGCAATGTGAGCGCGCTGCCGCTGTTCTTCGGCATCCAGATCCTGCTCGGGTCGACCCTTCCCACCCTCGTCCTGCTGTGGCGGCGGGGCTGGTGGAGCGTGGCCATCGCCGTGCTGGCCAGCCTTTACACCTGGAAGCTCTGGGGCCATCCCTGGGCCGCCGTGATCTTCAGCGCCGAGGCCCTGTGGCAGGCGGTGTTCGTCAACCGCTTCAACGGTCCGCCGGAGAACGACATCAAGGGCCGGATCGTTCTGGCTGAGATCGCCTTCTGGCTCCTGGTGGGGACACCGATGGTGTTCTTCTTCTATGGCGTCGTGCTGCAGATCGACCCGGCGAACGTGGCCGTGACGGCCGCCAAGCAGGCGGTCAACGGCATCGCGAACACGGTGGGGGCCTTCCTGCTGTTCATGCTGCTGCAGGTGTGGCGCAACAGGAGGGGCCAGGGACTGCTGCCCCTGCGGGGCATCGTGTTCTCCGTGGTGCTGGCGTCGTTCACGTTGCCGTCGCTGGCCCTCACCTTCCTTTCAGGCAACCTGCTGCAGGGGGCTGCCCAGGAGGCGGTGCTCGACAACCTGCGGACCGTCGCCGAGGCCGCAGCCCGGATGGATCCCCCTCACGTCGGCGAGCCCACCCGGAGACTGCCGGCCAGCCCCGGCGCGACAGCCTTCCTGCTCATCGACGCGGAAGGCAACCGGATCAGCTCCAACCCAGCACTGTTTCTGCGGCTGGAGAACAACTTCCTGCCGGCCCCCCAGCAGTGGATCCAGCCCGATGGGTTGCAGATCCTGATCCCAAGAAGGCCTGGCCCCCCCCTCAAGGTCTCGATCCAGGGCTACTGGAGCACCACGCTGCTCTCGGGCCCCCATCGGGTGCAGGTGGTGCAACCCGCCCGGCCCGTGGTGCTGCAGCTGCAGGCACAGAGCACCACCCTGCTCATCGCCTCGCTGGGGCTGATGCTGCTGGGGGTGCTTCTCAGCGAGCTGACGGCCACCCTGGTGGATGGGCAGATGCAGCTGCTGCGCGCCTCGGTGCCGGAGGTCAGCGACGACGGCCTGGGCCTCGGTGGCGATCCGGAGCCTGACGGGGGCCTTGGTGATGGCACCGTCATCGCCGAAGTGCAGAGCCTGGTGGGCCGCCTCCACGAGCATCTGCGCCGGGAAGCTCGCCTGAGCCAGGATCTCGCCGCCATGAGCGAGCGGTTCCGGCAGAGCAGCGAGCAGCTGCGGCGGCTCTCGAGCACCGACCTCCTCACCGGGGCCCGAAACCGCTCCGAGCTGGAACGCAGCCTGAGGCTGATCAGCCAACGGGCCTCCGAGTGCACCGTGCCCCTCTCGTGCCTGGCCTTCGCGGTGCAGGGTCTGCGACCGATCAACACCGTCCTTGGCCGGCAGAAGGGGGATGAGGTGCTGCAGCGGCTGATCACCAGCATCCGGCAGCTGCTGCACGCCAACGACGAACTGTTCCGCATCGGAGGCAGTGAATTCCTGCTGCTGCTCTGGGATCAGCCGCTCGAATCGGCCCGCACCACGGCGGAGCAGATCCGCAGGGTCGTGACCGAGACGGCCCTGCCGGCAGGAAAGGGACCCGCCAACGGGCTGGTGATGAATGCGGGCGTGAGCCTGCTGGCGGCCTCCGATGCCAGCGGCCAGGCCATGCTGTCGCGGGTGGAGCTGGCCCTGAACCAGTCCAGGGATCTGGGGGCCAATCAGGTGGTGGTGCGCTGAGGCAGGCCAGCGGCCTCCAGCCGCGCGTCCAGTTCCTCGGGCTGGTCGACCGGCAGCCGGGTCACCAGGTCACCGTCCACCACCAGCACCGGCGCCTGGCCGCAGGCCCCCAGGCAGCTGACGTGCTGCAGGGCCCAGACCCCGTCCCCCGCCGGATCATCCAGGCGCACCCCCAGCCGCTGCTCGATGCGCGCCGCCACCTGGCCACCTCCCTTGACGTAGCAGGCGGTGCCCAGGCAGATGGCGCAACGGTGGGCGGTGGGGGGCTCCAGCCGGAAGAGGTGGTAGAAGCTCGCCACGCCGTGGACGCGGCTCAGGGGCAGCCGCATGGCGATGGCCACCACCCGCAGGGATTCCGGCGAGAGATAGCCATGCAGCTCCTGCACCTGGTGCAGCACCTCGATCAGGGCATCGGCGCGGGCCCCGTGGCGACGGACCACCTGGGCGATGCGCGGATCGCCGTTGTCGGCGCCGGTCGCGGTGGGGGCGGTTGCGGCGGTTGCGGAGCTGGTCATGCCATCGTTCTCCCATCCTCCCTGTGCTAGCCACCGTCGGCGCGAGGGTCAGCCCGGTCGGCATCTGTACCTATAATCATTTTCGAACGGGACACCGGCCGATGACCCCCCTCCTGCGTCTGGTCCAACTTCAGGGGGTCATGCTGAGCATGGCGCTGCTGTTCGCCTCAGCCACCCTGGCCTGTGAGAAACACCTCAAGGGGCATCAGAGCAGCGTGGAGACCCAGGCGGAAGGCGTCGGCCGCTGAAGCCATCCATCGCCCAGGGACGTTATCGCTCACGGTTGATCGTCCTGGCGGCCGCCCTGGTCGGATTGTTTCTCGTGGAGTTGCTTCTGTCGAGAACCCTGGGGATCACGCTGTATCCGTACTACTGGATCCCCGTGGTTCTGGCCGCTTCGTTCGCCACCCCCCGCCAGGTGGGCTGGTTCACGAGCCTGGCCATCGTCCTGACGGTCGTCTGGTCGCTCCAGTCTCCACAGGCCACCACCCTCAAACTGCTGCTGCGGCTGGCCGGCCTGATCGGGATCGCCTGGGTCTCGATGCACCTGGCCCGGGAACTGCAGGCGAAGGACCGCAGCAACCGGGAGCTGAAGGATCACTACCAGCTGCTGGCCGAGAACGCCCCCGATGTGGTGCTCAGCAGCGATCGCCAGGGGCGGATCTCCTGGGTGTCGCCCGCGGTGCAGCAGCTGCTGGGCCATGACGCCCGCGCCCTCAGGGACCGGACCATCGCCGAGCTGGTGCTGGAGCCGGACCGTGACCGCCTGGATCAGGCCATCGACCGGGTCCTTCAAGGGGAGAACAGCGGCTGCGACCTGCGCTTCCGTGCCGCCGACGGCGGCAGCCGCTGGATCTCCATGGCCTTGCGCCCGGTGCCAGGGCCCGACGGCGACGTGACGGGCCTGGTGGGCAGCTGGCGGGACATCCAGGGCGTAGTGGACGCCCGACTGGCGGAGGAGCGCACCAAGGCGGCCCTGGCCGCCTCGGAGGAACGCCTGCGGCTCACCATGGAGAACACCTCCACCGGCATCGCCCTGCTTGACGCCGAGGGCCATGTGCTCTCCATCAACCCCGCCGCCGGCGGGCTGCTTGATCGGGACCCGGCCGACCTGGAGGGCCTCACCTGGCCGTCGTGCTCGCCGCCGGAGGACCGGGCCGGTGAAGCTCCCCTGATGGCGGAACTGGTGGACGGCCGCCGTCGTTGCTACCGGCTGCGCAAGCGCATCCTGCAGGGCGAGCGCCCCCCCCTCTGGGTGGACTGCAGCGTGTCAAGCTCCCGCCGCCCCGACGGCAGCCTGGCCTTCGTGATCGCCCAGTTCAACGACGTGACCGAGATGGTGCAGGCGGAAGCCGCCCTGGCCAGCTCGGAGCAGCGTTACCGACTGCTGGCGGAGAACTCCAGCGACGTGGTGCTGCTGGTCAAGGGGGGCCTGGTCAGCTGGATCTCCCCCTCACTCACCTGCATGCTGGGCTGGCAGCCGGAGGACTGGGTCGGCCATCCGCTCAGCCACTTCATCCCCGCCGACGACCATCCGCTGCTGGATCAGGACCTCCAGACCCTGGCCGGCGGGGGCACCGTGGTGCGCCGGCTGCAGGCCCTGGCCCACGACCGCAGCCGCCGCTGGGTGGAGCTGCATGCCAGTCCCCACCGGGATCCCCTGGGCCAGCTGGACGGCATCGTGGGCTCGTTCCGCACGGTGGACCAGGAGGTGGCCGCCGAACGGGAACTGGCCCGCCGGGCCTGCACCGATGAGCTGACCGGGCTGGTGAACCGCCATGAGGCCCTCGAGCGGATCACCGCGATCGCCGGGCGGGTGCAGCGCCAGGGGGACGCCACCGCCGTGCTGTTCTGCGATCTCGACAACTTCAAGGAGATCAACGACACCTTCGGCCATGGGCCCGGCGACGAGCTGCTGCGGACGGTGGCCGCCCGGATCCGCTCGGGTCTGCGCAGCGGCGACATGGCCGCCCGCATCGGCGGCGACGAGCTGGTGGTGGTGCTCCAGGGGGTGCGGGGGCTGGGCGATGCGGTCACCATCGCCGAGAAGCTCCGCCGGGCCGTGGCCGAGCCGATCCTCACCAGTGCCGGCAGCCTGTCGATCACCCTCAGCATCGGGGTGACCATGGTCCGCCCGGGCGAGAACCCCGACGCGATCATCACCCGGGCCGACCACGCCATGTACCGGGCCAAGCAGACCGGCCGCAACCAGGTGGTGCCCTTCAGCGAGCAGACCGACAGCGCCGATGGCCGCAGCGGTACCTGGCAGCCCGCCCTCTGAGTGGTGGAACGGCCGGCGACACTGGGTGGAGCGCAGGGAGGCGACGGCCATGCAGATCGCAGGAATCGACCACGTGGTGCTGCGCTGCAGGGATCTGGAGCGGATGGAGCGCTTCTACACCGACGTGCTGGGCTGCACGGTGGCGCGACGCAATGAGGCCCTGGGAATGATCCACCTGAGGGCCGGCAACGCCCTGATCGACCTGGCGGCGGTCAGCGGCGAACTGGGCCGCCGGGGCGGGGCGGCACCGGGAAAGGACGGCCACAACCTGGATCACGTCTGCCTGAGGATCGAACCCTTCGATGAAGACGCCCTGCGGGCCCATCTCCGCAGCCAGGGCATCGATGCCGGCCCCCTCCATCACACCTACGGAGCCGAAGGTGTCGGGCCGGCCCTCTACCTGGAGGATCCGGAAGGGAACAGCCTTGAACTCAAGGGCCCCGGGCCGGTTTAGCCGCGCCAGGTGGGCAGACCACCGTGGGCCAGGGTGCCGCGTTGGCGCCAGAGCGCTGCCGCACTGACGTTGATGCCGTGCCGTTGCGCCAGATCAGCCGCATTCTGAGGCGAATCGGATGTCCTCAGGGCGGCGGCGAACTGCGGATCGCGACGCGCCAGTTCCTTCACACGGTGGAGGGCTTCGGTGGCGTTGGCTGGGGCGTGAACAGCAGCCCCGGTGCGAGGCCGTTCACAGGTGGATTCACGGGATGACATGGGATCTCCTCCTCTCTTTCCTTGACCCTAATCGATCAGAATCATTGGCGAGATAAGTGAAAACACCCATCCCATCGGCTCCTGAAGTTCAGGAATTTGCCCGGAAATAGGCCGATCCCTTTCCGCTGGTTGCGGCACGGCCATAAACCCTCGAAGCAGGAAAGTATTCCGCCTCCAGTTGCACGATTCCCGCCACATCTTCACCGGCGGACTCCGCAATGAACCAGAGCAGGAGATCGAGGCCCGAGGAGATCCCCGCCGCGGTCCAGATCGCGCCCGAACGGGTGAAGCGCTCCTCCACCACCTCCACGTCGCCGAGGGCCCGCAGCCGATCGAGGGAGGCCCAATGGGTGGTGGCCCGCCGGCCGCTGAGCAGGCCGGCGGCGTGCAGCAGGAAGGCGCCCGTGCAGACCGAGAGCACCGCCCGGCAGCTGGCCGACTGGCGCCGGATGAAGGCGATCAGCTCGGCATTGGCCACCTCGGTGCGGGTGCCCTGCCCCCCCGGCACGAGCAGCACATCCAGCGGCGGAGCCGACGCGAAGCTGGCGTGGGGCAGCAGCACCATTCCCTTGGCGCAGGTGATCGGGCCTTCGCCCTGGGCGATCAGCAGGCACTGGCCGGGGCCGCTCGGCTGGCGCGCCCACAGCGTGGCCATCTCCCAGGGACCGACGGCGTCGAGTTCCTCCACCCCGGGGAACAGCAGGATGCCGAAACGGCCGGCCCCGGCGCCGGAGGACAGGGCTGGATCCATCGTCAACCCCGCCCGCGGCCGCTTCGGAGAAGGCGATCCTGCCATCCCTGAGCACCATTTCAGCGGATCGATGCCAGCGCACCGCCGCCCGGTTCCGGGAGCATCCTGAACAGCATCAGGGTCAGGGCACAGCCAGGGAGCGGTGGCGATGGGGACAGCGGCGACAGCGGCGGCGCGATGGCGGCAAGGGCTTCTGGCCATCGCCCTGGCGGCCCTGCTGAGCCTGCTGCCGCCAGGTGCCGCTG
>NZ_JAYGHZ010000010.1:0-18893 GCF_034931285.1 Synechococcus sp. BA-120 BA3 | reverse complement strand
ATCCCAATGGACTGATGAGCAAGACCAACCGGCGCCGGCTACGGCGTCAACAAGCCGGGGCTACAGCCTCACAGGGTGGGCCAGATTTCATGTCGCCGGAGGACCAATTCCGGATGTCGCTTGACATGAGGTTAGAGAGAGTGTTTTTGAGAGCGAGTATGAGGCGTTTGCGTGATCTGCATAGTGGTCTGCGCGATGTGCACGAAACTAGCGGAAAGCTAGGTGTGAGAGGGCTTTTGGGGTGATTGGGTGGAGGCGGGCGGCTGGTTTTTTGTGATGAATGCGCCGAGGGCTGTGCGTGGCGTGCAGGTTTGGAGTGGATGGTGAGCGTGACGGTTCTGCTCGGCATAGCTTGCTTGCAGTAGGCCTGTTTCAGGTCTCATTCATGTGTTCTGTCAACCCTATTGAGGCCTAACTCAGTGGACAACATCAACAACAACACCAATCTCGACGGCGAAACCACCGACGGTTTGTCGGATGTGTTTGCCAATGAGCAAGATTTTCTCGATCAATTTGGCACCAAGGCAGAGGGCCTGAGCTTTTCTGAGAGCGCAGTGCTCAAGCAGTCGTTCAGTTTCAGCCTGGCTGACCTGTCGCTGCTGGCGAACAAGGCGCTCAATGGCGATGCCCGTTCGCTGAGCAGCCTTGCGAACAATGAGATCACCCCGTCGTCTGAGCGGACCCGTGAGGCACTGGGCCTGCCCCTGAGTGATCTGGATGTGGCCCTGGCCGAGGAAGGAAGCGGTCAGGACAAGTTTGTCCGGATCACCGAGGTGAACAACTATCCCGGACCTGGCGATATTTCGCAGGGCGTGGATGGTGAGCCCGTTGCGGGTCGCATGCAGCTGGAGGGCCCTGATGGTCGGGTGCTTCCGAACGAGCGTGTGGTGTCCAACACGCTGATGGATCAAGGCACCGCCTTTATGCCAGAGCAGGGCGGTTGGAACAATATGTTCATGGGCGTGGGTCAATACATTGACCACGGCCTGGATCTGCTGAACAAGGGAGGTCAGGGGACATTTAAGATTCCGCTGCCTCAGGATGATCCTCTCTACGGAATTGCAGGTCAAACTGAGCTGAGTCTGCTGCCGCGTGGTACGTCCATCAACACCAACCCTGGTGAAGGTGAGTACATGAACACGGTGACGGGTTGGGTGGACCAGAACCAGCTGTATGGATCCGATGAAGTGATCCACGGCTACCTGCGTGAGAAGGACGCCAACGGCAACATGACAGCGAAGATGCTGTCCAACAAGGTGTCGTTGGAGCGCGGCTACGCAAGTGGCCGGGAAGGCGATCTGCCGACGTTTTACGACATTTTGGTGAACAACGGCGCCGATCCTGATGCGCTGGATGCTGTTCTCAAGAACCCGGCCTATGTGGCTGCTCATCAGGCCCTGAGTGAGTGGGACGAGAAGGTGCGTGCGGGTGATCGCAGCGTGAGCGGCAGCCCGAGCCGTGACGGGATGATGGGTCACATTCAGACCCTGATGGGTTCGAATGCCGAGCTGCAAGCGGCTGCGGGCGCTGCCTGGGTGAATCCCGGTGCTGCGCTGCAGGATTCGAACCAACAGCTGTTGGGTGATGCCAGCCACCTCTCTGGCTATAGCGCCCTGTCGCTGGCTGAGCACAAGATCTCCGGCGACCTGCGCGCCAATGAGAATGCGCAGCTGACGGCGTTCCACACCGTGTTCGGTCGTTTCCACAACGACTCCGTGGTCGCGATCCACGAGGCGCTCGATCAGCTGCCTGCCGATGCAGCGAGCACCCCAGGCCTGCAGGAACTGGCTGCCCTGAAGGCTTCCCTGAACACAGTGGAAGGCCAGGCCGCCGTGTTCGACATGGCGCGCACGGTGATGAACGCTGGTTATCAGCGGATGGTGTACGACCAGTACGTGGTGGGTCTGGCGGGCGGTATTCCGTTTGGGATCACAGAAGCACGAGCAGACGCGCTGACCCCCGATCCCGCGAAGCTGACACCGCAGCCGCTCAATGTGAATGAGCACGGCTACAACGGCTATCAGCCTGAAGTGCGTCCATCGATTGGATTGGAGTTCAGCACGGCCGGTTTCCGTGTGGGTCACTCGCAGATCTACCAGGAGCTCAATGGCATCACCGTTGAGAAGGTCGAGCAAACGATCAAGATCAACGATGTGATCACCAACTCGTTGGTGCAGGCGTTCATTCAGCCCAGCTCTGTGGAAGCGCTGGGAGGACCGGCCGGGATTTTGGCCCAGAACGCGATGGATCGTGCCCAGGCCGTGGACACCTTGATGGTGGATGCGGTGCGGGACATGCTGGTGGGTCGGATCAATGACCTGGGTGCCTACAACCTGGCGCGTGGCAACGAGCTCGGCATGCCGACGCTGAATGAGTTCCGCCAGAATATTTCCAATCTCTACGCAGCAACTGGCGTGGGCAATGCCCTTGGCGCCAGAGCCTCGGATGTGTCGAGTGGCCTGTATGAGGCCGGTGAGACCGAGGATCTGTTTGCCGAGCGCCTGGCGCCATACCAGAGCTGGGCTGAGTTTGGGGAGAACCTGCGCGATCCGTCCCAGCTGCCGCTGTTCATGGAGCTGTACGGAGGTGAGAACGCGTCAGAAGAGAACAATATTGGTCTGATCAATGTGCCCCTGTGGCTGGGTGGTCTGGCTGAGAAAGAGGTGTTTACACCAACGGGTGAGGGCAACATCCCCAGCCTGATGGGCTCCACCTTTACGTTCATCGTTCAGGAGACATTCGATCGTGTGCAGGATCCTGACCTGCACTACTACAAGATTGATATTCCTGGCACTGACATTCTCAAGCAGCTTGGTTTCCAAACATTCACGCCGATGATCCAGTCGGCGATGGAACTGGAGGCGCAGCTGATTCACCAGGACACGTTCCGCACATATCAGCTGGACGTGCTGAGTGAGGGTGAGAGCAACTTCACGGCACCCGAGCAGGAGGACTTCGATGGTCGTGATTTTAACCGCCTGATCATCGGTAATGCGCAGGCCAACACGATTGTTGGCAGTGACGCAGCGGAATCTTCCGATGACATCCGTGCCGGCGGCGGCAACGACGTCGTGGATGGCGGCAAGGGAGAAGACTGGATTTACGGTCAGGGTGGCAATGACAAGCTCTCTGGTGGTGATGACAACGAGCTGGACCACCTGTTCGGTGGCGATGGCAATGACCTGTTGCTGGCCGATAACGGATCCGAGGATGCGCTGTTCGCTGAAAGGGGCGATGACGTTCTGATTCGCGGTAACACCGGTGGCATGACCGATGGTGGCCTTGGCGACGACCTGTTGCTGGGTGGATCGGGTGATGACCAGCTGCACGGCGACTCTGGCGCCGAGGATGCTGAGAATAAAGAAGGTGTCGACATCATCTTTGGTGACAAAGGTGATGACGAGATCAAAGGCGGCGGCGGCGGTGACCTGCTGGTTGGCGGCGAGAGCGGAGCCCTTGGCGACACGATCTACGGCGACTCGATTGCCGCGCGCAATGCTGAGCTTCTGGCCCGTGCAGTGCGTGATGAGCAAGGGGCGATTGTTAGCACGATTGCACCGCTCAAGAGCGACCTTGGCTATGGCGTGGTCGTTGGTGGGGTGAACCCGCTGACAAATGAGCTGTTCAGTGCCGAGGAGCTGAGTGAGTTCAAGCAGTACATCGCGAACCTGCGCGTGGCGCCGGACGTGAATGATCCGGGTAACCGCGGCCCAGTGCCGATCATGGTGACGATGCCATACACCGGTCCGACCGGTGATGACACGATCTACACCGGTGAACTGGCAGAAGCGCTGTCTGAGCTTGGCGGCTCCGCGAGCATCGATGAGGTGATCGCGCTGCGTCTGGAGCATGCGCAGCAGCTGAAATGGCTGTATGACCACAATGATGCTGAGGAAGCCGATGCAGAAGCCGTAGCCGATGCAGAAGCTGCAGTTGATGCCGATGCGGCAGCTGATGCGGCAGCAGAAGCTGGAGCAGAAGCTGAGGCTGGTGAAGAAGCTGAGGCTGGTGAAGAAGCTGAGGCTGGTGAAGAAGCTGAGGCTGGTGAAGAAGCTGAGGCTGGTGAAGAAGCTGAGGCTGGTGCAGAAGCTGATGCTCATGCCGGAGAAGCCGCACCGCTGGATCTGGTCTTTGCTGACGGTGGTGATGACACCATCTACACCGACGGTGAAGTGTCCACGATGGTGTTTGGCGGTGCAGGCACCGACACCTTGAACAGCAGCCTGCGTGATGCAACCCAGCATCTCGACGTCGACTCGTTGAACAGCTGGGGCGCTGACGGTGTTGTGACCGATGATTCGGGCATTACCGATCGCTTCTACTCGATGGAGCGAGTGGTTCTGAGCCAGTCTGGTGAGAACACTGTTTCTGTGAATGATGCAGAAGCACCGGTGGTCGTTGATTTCAAAGGCGCCTATGGCGGCAAGGACGTCAAGATCACTGGCGTGAATGGAGGCGACAAGGCGCTGCTTGTCTCGAATGCCAATGTCTTTGATCTGACGGGCTCCAGTGCTGACCGCATTCGCCTGGGCGGCAAGCTTGACTACGACGGCAAGTTGGATTCCAATAAGTCGGATGACAACTACCAGATCAGCTTCTCTGGCAGCAGCTTGACCATCTCCGGTCTGGAGACGGGCAATGCAAGCTTTAAGGATACTGAATGGGTTGATTTTGACTACCAGGACACCCAGAATCCCTCTGGCGGCGTTGTCTCGGAGTTCTATTACAAGGAGTTTGCTGAGAAGGCGCTTGATCTGGGCCTGAGTGTGGTGAAGGATCCCGTCTTTGACGGTGATGATGCCAGCGAGATCGTGATCCGTGCATTCGGTAACGAGGCAGAGCGTGGCAGCAAGTTCTACCTCGCTGTGACAGCTGAATCGCTGCGTGATGCAAGCATCAGCACGCTTGATTTCACCGTTGCCCTGGGCGAGACCTTTGGTGAGGTGTTCGATCTGCAGACAGATGACATCCACTTCACCGAGGATCTGGCCGTTCAGAGCCGCGTCGAGGTGATCGAAGCGGAGAATGGCAGCAAGTCGATCCGCTTTGCTGGAGCTGGCCTGGAAGCTCTGGGTGCCGGAGAAGGGGTGTCAGCGCAGAAGGTTCTGGCCTATGTGGGCCTGGAGCTGCGTGGTGACATCGAAGACCTGATCAAGGCAGAGCGTAGTGCTGATGCCTATGGCTTCCAGAACAAGGAGAACTTCAGTGTTCCTCTGAGCTTCTCTGTGGATGCCAATGTTGACAGTGTGGTGTGGGATGACCAGTACTCGCTGCGCGATCTTGGTGGCCAGTACGCCATGCTGAACCCCGATCTTGAGGTGGTGGCGCGTTCTGCCGAAGCCAGGCTGACCGCCGCAGGCAGCTTTGATCTGGGAACGCTGCGTGAGACCACCAAATCGGGTGAGGTTGAAATCAGCAACCTGGTGCGTCGTGGGGACACGATCATGCAGTCGAACACCTGGCAAAACGACGGCGAGTTCACCTTTGTCGACCTTGAGATCGATTCCATCAGCAGTGATGTGGTGGATGTGATGGCTCAATTCAGCAATGGCAGTGAGTCACTGGCAGAGCTGGGTTGGAGCACCGAGGCTGGAGAAGGATCGGTCGCCCAAGTGACCACCACATTCAAGGTGACCGGTGAAGTTGGTGACGTGATCGACACCAGCGAGGCTGGCTACAAGCTGTCTGCCAATGGCGACTACATGTGGGATACCACCCAGATGGAGGCGTTCCAAGTGAAGCACCTGATCACGTATCAGGGTGACCTGAACTACGACGGTCGGGTTGGCATGAAGGATCTGGCAGCACTGGAGGCTGGTGCGCGTAGCGCTGGTAGCAGTGTCGCCCATGATGTGGATGCCAACTTTGATGGAGCGCTTGATATCAATGATCTGGCGATCATTGATATGGACTGGAACCAGTCTCTGCATCAAGGTGACCAGCTCTTTACTGGATCCACCAAGATCAGCATGGCTGAACTGTTCGAGCAGAACGGTCGCAGCTGGGATAGCAGCAACTTTGCGAACCAGAATGCGATTGAATCTGGAGCGCTGCAGCAGGCATCAGCCGGTCACGAGCGTGCCTTCCTTGATGAGATGGAGGGAGAAAGCGGCGTGATGGCGGCTGGATTGGATCAGCGGGTGGTGTCGCTGTTCGAGGAGCAGACCCAGCAGTACGCGGAAACCACGATCTGATCGTGGTGGAGCGGCCATGGCGGGAGTCCCGCTGCCATGGCCGTTCTTCTAGGCCAAGGGACAGGTGTACAGACACACACACACAAGCCAACCCTGGGCACTCGCCCGGGGTCTTTTTGATGCTGTAGAGCCAGAGAACTGTGCGAGAAACGCTCAAAGACCGGTGCTTTGCGGCCCTGTGGCGATCTCGTTAGGATGATGGGAGGACAGTCATGGGGCCGCGTCAGGCGGAAAGGATGCACCTATGGGTTTGGCCGCCACTCTCAACGAACAGTCAGGCGGTCAGATCGGCGACCTGATTGAAGATAACGTTCTGTCGGTGCCTGCACTTAGCGAGCCTTTGCTTGCGGTGCTTGACCAGGACTTTGAGACAGATTCTCTCGAGCCTCTGTTTCAACACCTTGAACTATCAGATACAGATGTCGACGGTTCGAGCATCGACTGGTCTCGATTGGACCATGCTGTCGATCTTCTTAACGGCAATCCTGGTGTAACCGTTATCGAGCCTGCAATATCGAATAGCCTCATTGACTATGAGAGCCTTGAGTCAGCTGATCAGTTAACTGGCTTAGTTATAAGTGATAACCCCGCCGAACTTCCCTCTAGCCTGGTTGACGCGAATCTACCACCACTGCTCGAAAAGGCGTTCAAGTCGGATCAGCTCCTTGCCCATTCAGGAAGCAATAGTATAGATATATCAGCAGATGCGCACTTGCTGACGCCTGAGGGCGACGAAGACACAATACCTGATTCCTTGAGGCTTCAGTCTCAAATCATTTCAGTTGAAGATCAGAGCTTCAATCTATTCGAGGATCAAGCCTTTAGCATTGCCCTTGCCAATCTATTTCCCCTGGCTGAAGAGTTAGTTTCTTTTGAACTACTGCCAATTGGGAACTCCGGCAATAATTGGTTAAGTCTTGAGCAGCGGCGACCTGACGCGACATTAGTTGAGCGCGTTGTGATCGAAAGCTTATTCCGTACTGATAGTGGTCAGCTTCTTACGACTGAGGATCTTGCAGCTTTACAACCTGGCACGATTGTTCAGGCCGACCTAGTAGTGACCGACACCCGCAATACTGGCCTAGGACTTATTGGTCTTGAACTTGATTTGGACTGGTCCTCACAGGCTGCACAGTTAAAGGACGTCTTGATTGCTCCAAGCTTGCCACTGTTTAGGCAGAGTGGTGTTTTGGATGCATCTGCTGGGCGATTGTCCGGTCTCGTTGCAGCTTCTCTCCCCAGTTCAGGAACTGGATCGGTGTTAGGAGATGATTGGCAAGATTTATTTGCTAGCCTTAGCTTTGAGATTGGAGAGAATATTGCTGAAGGCTTAAATCTAGAGATAACACCCGTCAAGCTACCCACTAGCAGGAATCAACCACTTAATCGACAACAGGTGCTGACAATTGGCAGCAACCATGATGACATCCTCGTAATTCATGGACTTGCTGATCAAGAATTGGTGGGTGTACAGCGGATCCTCGTGGATGCGCTAGATGCTTCAGGGGCTCGCTGGCAGAAAGAATTATCTCTGTTGATCGAGAATGTTAACGATGCACCAGAAGCAGTCACTCTCCCACCACAACTGGCTTTGGAGGACGAACCCTTTAGCTTAGACCTGACAACCATCTTTTCCGATTCGGATCTGCAATATGGCGACAAGTTAAGCTTTCATCTGGTTGATGTTACGCCTGACTGGTTGCAGATTGATCAGGCATCAGGAGTCATAAGTGGACAACCAGGACAAGCCGAAGTTGGGGCTTGGAAGTTGCAGGTAGAAGCAAGAGATCTAAGTGGCGCCACTGCAAGACAGTGGATCGACCTCACAATTCAGAATATCAATGATGCCCCTCAGTGGAATGGCGACGATATTCCTCTGATGTTACTACGGGAAAACCAGTCTTTTTCGATTCGTCTACCAGAAAATCTCTTTTCTGATGAAGACGACGGAGATCAGATTCACTATACTCTCAAAACTAACGGAGAAAGCGACGTTTTAGATTGGCTACAACTTGATCCTATTGAGGCAGTCTTGAGCGGGACAGCACCATTGGCTGACGGAGATATAATAACACTTACACTGAGCGCAACGGATCTTCAAGGAGAGTCAGCAAATATTCCGCTACAAATCCAAGTTGTTGACAAGATGTTCAATCGTCCGCCATATCTTCTCGGTGAACCCCCCCTGGATTTACGGATCCAAGAGGGCCAGAGTGTGAGCTTTGACCTGTTGTCATTCTTTGGCGACGACGATATCTTGCTCGGTGATACCCTCCGGTTCGAAGTCGATGCACCAGATTGGATGCAATTTAATTCTGCCAGCTCATTGGTATCAGGTGTGCCTCAGAACGAAAGTGTTGGCAAGCATACCGTTCGTTTTCAGGCCTTTGATGACTACGGGGCTTTTGCAGTTGCATCATTCCAGCTAACTGTAGAGAATGTCAATCAGGCCCCGGACCTTCTTGGCCCATCCCAGAATGCGCGACTAATCAACGCAGGTGATGTATTCAAGTTAGATCTTGATACGATCTTCAGCGATTCTGATAGTTTGCACGGTGATTCACTCTCTTACAGTCTAAGCGTACGAAGTACCTCGAGCATTGGCTTGCCTAATTGGCTCACTTGGAACTCCGGCACTGGTGAACTTGAACTGTCTCCGGGTGCTGATGACAGAGGAATGCTAACACTAGACTTTACTGCTACTGATCTCAGTGGTGAGAATGTCGGCTATCAACTTAATCTTGGCATCATCTCAAACTCAGGAATTATAGAAGTAAATCAAGCGATTGAGCAACTAAAGCTGAAGCAAGGGCAGACAGCCATGATTGATCTTCAGGATGCATTTATACACCTCCGCGAAACCGATCAGATTGACTATAGCTTTGAGATTCTTCGCCGCGATAGCAACGGTGGGTATTTTTCCGTTGACGCTTCGGATTCAGATTGGATCACCATCGTTGATCGTTCATCCGTGCCAGTTGAGAGGGAAGGCAGACTGATTATTGAGCCAGTTCTGAAATTGTTGGAGACCGGAGAACTGCTTACCATCGAACAACTGTCCGATCTTCAGGCAGGTGATGAAGTTGAGCTTTCGATTAATGTTTCCGATCTTCGTGAATTAACTGACATTGTAGGTCTTGTTGGTCTTGACATTGCTCTCTCTTGGCAGGGTCTAACGCTTTCACCGGATAACCCAACAGATCTCAGGCAAGCTATTAATGAGGCTCTCCCTTTATTCCGTTCAGTTCAGCAGTCATCAACACGCGATCAGTCACTTCGTATCAGTGCAGCGAGTCTGCCATCGTTTGGTCTCGGAGAAATGCTGGGTGATGAACCCGAAGAATCCTTCTTGAAGCTCAACTTTACGTTAGACGATCCGCTAGAGGCAATCCAGATTGCGTTAACTCTGAATGACGAGGACAGTGGAGGACTCGGGTACGGTCTAGCAGACGGGACCAGTGCCGACGACCTTCTCAGCATAGTTAACATTAGTAGTACTCCCATTTATGAACTGCATCTCGATACAACTGGACAAATAAATGGGCTTTATGCACTTCAGGTCAAAGCGTCTTCATCCAATGATTCTGTCAGTCAAATCGTACCACTGTCAATAGGCTCTGGCATCAATCTACCTCCTCTTATCAAAGCACGACCTTCTAAACTAAATCCCTATGACAATCACATTCATCGCCTTGACCTAAATTCACTATTCCAGGATTTGGATGGCGATAGTCTAAGTTATAGCATCTCTGTTGCTGGCGATAGTCCGCAACACGAACAGCTTCTTCGCGATATTGTCCAGATTGTCTATAGCAAGGGAGGAGCCGATCTTGAGTTCGATGTGCCTGGATTAGAGAAACCCGTGAATGGTTACGTGTCAATCTTGGCAAGTGATGGCGTTCGCTCAGTAAATCAGAGAGTCCAAATAAGTCTTAATCCTAGGAGCCAGTATGTCCCATTATTTGTAGACCCATCCCATCCTGCAGTTTCAGCGAATCAGCTTGTTGGTCTTGGCGATTTATTTTCGGCCACTGACATAGAATTCGAAGATCGATCTGATGAGGTCTCTCTCATCCTTCGCTCAGGAGATGCAGTGAATCTTCATTTCTCCAATTACTTTATTAACCTCACTGGCCTTACAAGACCTCAGATCAGTTTTCTTGAAGCAACCGTTCTCTCCAGACCCGAGGAGGATACTCGAGGAAACCTTTTGATAATTCCAATCTCTAGGCTTACTGGGTTACTACCAGATTCATATGATGGATTCGACCTGAACTGGCTAGAGATCGTCGCACCAGACCAGCCTGGCGAGACGGTAAGTATCCAGGTTTCTACACTGAGTCATGTTGTTGGAGACAATAATGGGGCTTTATATGGATTCAGTCAAGGAAATACTGAAGAAGCTATCCTAATGACTACTTCCAGGAATACTCCCGGATTCCTTACACCAACAACCCAGCGCTACCTGTCAAACTTAGTGGCCCCCAAAGTTGGTAAAGCTTCCTCTGACTCTAATGATCTAAATACGTTGGTTGCATGGAAGAAGAAGGCAGATTTTATTTCTTCCTTGGAAGGCAACCTCCGTGATCCATCCTCTATCGTAAGTATCAGCATATCAGACAATAAGGCTACTTCTGTCGATGGTAGTCATCAACAACCCAAGCCAAGTAACTATCAGATTACAAACCTAACTGTTAGGTCTGCCGATGACGTATTATTTGGGGATTACAATCCTCTCGAAGGTCTTGATAGCAGCTTCGCAATAGCTGACTCTTGGGATCCCATCAGTTTTACTCTTTCCAAGCTTCCAGACGAAGATAGCCTTGTTGATTTTGATACGACACGTGAGGGTATACAGGTTCAATTAGAAATCGACTTGTCAAGATCTGGACTACGCGAAGATGATCTGAATGCTTACCGGAAGTTTGTAGCCCCCGAAACGATAATTGCTGCTAGTGAGCAAGGACTCGTTCTGCGAGATCTTGACGGCAAACCAATTACTTCCTCTGGATGGTATGATTTTACTCAACGCCTGGATGTTCACGGCAATCCAGTTGGGGACGGGGCTCAGTTCGTAATAGAGGCAATTGATGGCCATCGTATGATTAGCAAAATTATTTTAACCCTAACAGACAATAGTTTTGGTGATAATAATCTTAATTTTGGAGTAATTGATGATCCTGGCATGCCAGTGAAGCTTGCACCTAAGACATCCCTAGCTTCGTACGCGAACTCTGTCAGTCGCCCCTTACTTCCGTTTACTCCCTATCGTCCTGATCTGCAAACTATTGATTCGGATCAATTACCCGAGTTCTCTACTGACAATGGGAGTGATAGAGAGGATGCGGAACCTGGTACTCAAAGTCTGGATTCACGAACACCAGAATCCCCTTCCGGTACAGGTCGTGGATCTGGCGCGTCTAAGGCAGATCGGCCGTCTCTCACTAGCTTAGACGGTAATAGTCATCAGCAAAACGGAAGCCTTCGTTCCACGGTTTCAGGCTTTTCTGTTAATGATGTCAGCGGATCTAGTTCTGCACCTGGCGATAACTCACTGGAGAATACAGAGTCTGATCCCAACGACTCTCCAATTCGGCGTAATGATCAAAGCGCAGCATCGAAACCGCTTACGCCTAACACACGATCAACTCAAGCTCAGCCTTCCAGGAGTTCTCGGACTAATGGAATCGATGAAGCCTCAAGTGCAATCCAAGCGCTATTTAACCGTCTTATTAATGAAGTTGACAGCCCGACCGCTCTCGGGGGCATAATGTTAGGAATGATCCTAACTCCAAACGGTGCTGAACGGGCTCTACGCTCGCTATTGAATTCAGGTATTGCTCGCCCCATCTCCATTCAACAACGTAATGCCGAACTCCAAGCTGATTGGGCAGTTCAATTCGAAGGTATAGATGGTGTGCAGACCTACCTGTCAGTCCGACTAACGGGTGGGCGACTTTTAATTTCTCCACTCATCCCTGAGTCTCAAGCATTCCATTCGCAAACTGGACCGACATCCTCCAATACAGTGGCCGTACCAGAAGGAGTCCTCTGGTATCTACTGAGCCATATTACAAATCCTGGAGACTTTGTTTCCCAAATCCAACCCTGCGTGGAAAGTCTATTGGTGCAGCCTCTCGACGAAGCAGAGCATTCATGGATCAATTGGTATGATAAGATTTTAAATGATTGTAAGGATTCCTCTGATCCTGAGACTCGTGCCTCATTTGCGCGTTTTAGACGGGATTTGTCGGTTGCCTTCGACGTGGATCCTAGTTATGCTGATGCCATGATGCTTGTTCAACTTCTTGATTGCCATATTAAACTCGGTTTTTCGGTGCAACAATTCTTGTGATGGACGGGTTATTAGATCACTTTCAGCGGATCTAACACCTGATTTGTGTTAGAGGTCTTATCATGAATTCCCCTGTTCAGAAGCATCCGCAGGCCTCTGAATCCGAGACGAGTCAGGAAATCCTTCAGATCCTAGAGGCTCTGAAAACAGCCTCGGGACGCGACATCCTCGCTCTTTTACTTCGCTTCGGCATGGCAGACATGTTTTTGCGCCAGCTTAGGGAGCGCCAAGTTGTCTTTAACCACCAAGAGCTTTCCGATCCAGACACAATCCACGACCAAGCACTCACTCAGTATTGCAATGAACATAAGATAGAGTCCGCCGACGATCGCAAGAAGTGGTGCATCAGCTTAGGTATTGATTCCGAAGAGATGCTATCTGAGGCCATACATGAATGGCGGCGCAAGGAGTTGCGTGAATTGCTTGTGACTGCCTCCGGGGAAACACTATACCTGCGCTACAAAGACAAGCTAGATCGCGTACTTTATAGCCTTTTGCGAGTCGATGACCCCTTTCTTTGTCAAGAGATCTTTTACGCTATAGAGGCTGGAGAGATCACTTTTGCTGAGGCATCAACTTTATATTCATGTGGACCAGAATCCAGAACCCAAGGAATTGTAGGTCCTGTCGATCTGACGACACCTCACCCTGAGATTGCTGCACGTCTTCGTACAGCGCAAGCAGGCCATTTAATCGGCCCTTTTCAAGCTGACGACTGGTATACGCTAATCAGAATGGAATACCGTTTCGATAGCGAGTATGACGAAAGCACAAAAGACTTTCTGGAAGATGTCTGCTTTAAATCTCAGATCGGCCAGGGACTAGATCCTGTAAAGGATTCATTAATGGATTGGATTAACTCGAAGTCTTGAACGATGCGCTTAACAACACCACAGTCAAACCAGTTGATTGCTTACGCCGAACAGTTTCACTGTAAGACGGTGGAAGTAGAACCTGGCACCGTTTTACAGACCTCGAATGCAAACACTGAGCTGACCCTTGTCAAATCAGGATGGTGTCGTGTACTGGACCCTACTCGTCAATTCGGTTCTTACACTATAACCCGCGTAGAAGCTCCTTACTTATGTGGAGCCTTCTCTGGTTTTGATTCTAATCTTCAGGAGGAAGTAGTTGCCTCAAGTCATTGTGAGATTGTTTTGATTGGCACTCTCGTACTCAAACCTGAATGCAGAGACTTCTTTTATAATATCCTTTCCTCGCAGGTATCTCCTAGTGAGTTTCCTCTCCTCCAGAAATTGATAGTCGAAGGAATGCTTACCGTTCCGGCAGACCAACAGTCAGTAAGCGTATTCCAGCGCCGCTGGCGCCCTCTTGTCCCTTCTGACTTAACAAAACCATCATCGGTTCAGCTTGTCTATGCCGACAGGCCAGCACAGGGTTATCGATACGGACAGGTGATAACTTCTATCACATTAGCCGAGCTCTGGACTGGAGCATTACCTCGTGTCCTGACCTGGCAAGACGAACCACTTCGGCTAGATAGCAGTCATGACTTGAATCCATCGACCTCCGATACCTATGCTTTAGTTTCTACAAAAAGTGCTACTGAGTCTCAATCTGATACATCTTCGACTCCTCTATTAGGGTCTTCCATTGGGGGGTCAGCGATAGCCCTTGAATCTTCAGACTTCATTGCCTCTGATAAGGAGCTAGCTCGCAAGGTTCGACAACTTGGCTACACACCAGTTACCGGACGGACTCAAGAAAAGGCCTTTGAAGCTGTTTTCTTGATGATTATCAAATACTTTTCCCTACCTACTCGTCGTGATACTATAAAGAAGTCGGCCAATTATCTTACCGATAGCAGAGGTGGCCCCTCACTTGACAAGTTGATTACAGTCTTTGATCGCTTTGGCTTGCTGGGTCGAGTTGTGAGCTGCCGAAATAATGAATTCAGTCGTCTACCAACTCCCGCAATTGCTTTAACTAGTTCAGGCAGCCGACCAGTGTTAGTTGTAGATTCAATCAACGAAGATCTACTGTGCATTGATCCAGCTCAGGGAATCAAGTTATACAGCTTATCGGATATCACCTCGCCAGATTCTTCCTCAGTTAGTGTAGTTTCAATTGTACGCGGCTCTAGCACGCCTACCTCCAGATTTGGGCTGGGTTGGATGCTACCTTACATGAGTTTTTACAAATATGGTCTACTTGAAGTCTTCATAGCAAGCTTCATTACTCAGTTGTTTGCTTTGGCCACACCACTACTTTTTCAGCAAATCATTGATCGTGTAATTGGGCAGGGTTCTTCTGGCGCCCTAGGAGGTTTTGCTGTTTTAATGGCATTATTCATGATTCTTGAGTTAGTCTTTAGCAGCTTACGCACCTTTCAGTTTATGGAGATCTCTAATCGAATCGATATAAATATTGGTAGTTCGATTATTTCTCGCCTATTGAGGCTCAATGCGCGCTATTTCGAGAAGCGACCAGTCGGTGAACTAGCAAGCCGACTTAATGAACTAGATAAGATAAGAAGCTTTCTTACTGGCACAGCACTTACAGTCGTACTGGATGCCCTATTTGCCCTGCTTTATTTCGGCGTTATGTTCTTTTATTCACCCTTATTATCTGGCATTATTCTTGGAAGCATACCTCTCCTCTTAGTAGTTATTCTCGGGCTAACACCTATAACCCAGAAACTCATTCGTCAGCGCGCCGAGGCCCATTCTCGAACTCACTCGTACATGGTTGAAGTTCTCAACGGAATTCAAACGGTTAAGTTGCAGAATAGCGAGTTAACAGCGCGGCGCAATTGGGAGAATCGTCACCTTGATGATATTAACAAAGGTTTTAAGACTGTGGTTGCAAATACTGCAAGTTCAAATGCCCTTCAGCTTATCAATAAGTCCACAAATATACTTGTGATCTGCGTTGGAGCTTCACTAGTCCTCTCTAATGACTTAACGCTGGGCCAACTTATTGCATTCCGCATTATTAGCGGATATGTAACACAGCCGATACTCAGACTGGCTAGCACTTGGAATAATTTCCAAGAAGTCTCCATGTCTGTAGAGAGATTGGGCGATGTTGTGAATCAACCACTCGAGACGAGTGAAATTGAAGCTACCAATATTGCAATGCCACCTATCAAAGGTCAAATCTGCTTTCAAGAAGTCAGTTTTGGCTATTCAACTAATAGTAAGCCACAGCTCGCTGGTGTGAGTCTGACTATCCCTGCCGGTAGTTTTACTGGCCTGGTTGGACAAAGTGGATGTGGGAAAAGTACAATGCTCAAACTAGTTCCTCGCCTATATGAGCCCACACAAGGCAAGGTGCTTATCGACGGGTATGACGTTTCGAAAGTTGAGCTCTACTCTCTCAGAAGGCAGTTGGGTTTTGTCCCCCAAGACTGTCTTCTTTTCGAGGGTTCCATCTATAATAATATTGCCGTAGCTGACACTGAAGCTGAAGCAGATGAGGTTATTGAAGCGGCAAAGATGGCTTGTGCCCATGATTTTATAATGTCTTTGCCCTATGGCTATAACACACCTCTAGGGGAAAAAGGTTCAGGTTTGTCTGGGGGACAACGTCAACGCGTTGCACTAGCCAGAATGTTGTTGCAGAAACCTGGCCTCGTCATCCTGGATGAGGCGACAAGTGCTTTGGATGTAGATACTGAGCAACAAGTTGTCAATAATCTTAGGCGTAAACTTCAAGGCACAACAGTTCTCATGATTACTCATCGACTCTCGACATTAATCCACGCTGATCAAATCGTCATGATGCATGATGGTCGATTAGATTCTGTTGGCACGCACGAACAGCTAATGTCCAAGGCGGGACGTTATTATGCTCTTTATCAACAGCAGCTCGTTGGCTAATGAAAATGAACCTCTTTCGATTTCTGGGCTTTAACTCTAAGTCAAATGCCTCCCCCAGCGAAAACACTCTTCAGACCTCTGACAACGATACGCAGCAATTATTGCTCGAGCCGCCGCCTGTCTGGAGCCGTATACTTATTTGGACACTGGGCTTAGGCTCAGTTAGTTTGGTTATTTGGGCATCTCTGAACACTGTTGAAGAAACCGCTCAACTACCCGGCCAGCTTGAAACGATTCGTTCACAGGTTTCAATTAAAAGTCCTGAATCTGCTTTGATTGATAAGGTCAATGTCCGTCAGCATCAGTATGTCAGAACCGGCCAATTACTTTTTATTCTAGACAGAGCTGATATTACTCCAATGATTCGTACGTTAGAAATCAAGCTGAGCATGATCAACGATAAGAATACGTACGAAGAACGCTCGTTCTTGAGTCGGCAAAGGCAGCTCCAGGCTCAGGTCTTTCTTAACCAAGAAGTACTTTCCCGTCTTCAATCACTTGTTGACCAAGGCTCTGCAAGCGAAGTTCAGTTGCTTGAGAAGCAGAATCAGGTCTTTCAGAATCGCCAAGACTTGCAAAACCTCCTGGACGAAAGACTAAAGTCAGAAAGCATACAGAGCATAGAGAAAAATGACATTGCGAACCAGATTAGGGAATTAAAGCAGCGTTCTCAGAAGTTTGATATATTATCTCCTATTAGTGGAACTCTGCAGTCTCTGAATATTCAAGCTAAGGGAGAACGCGTGCAGAGTGGCGATCTCCTTGCAACTATCGTGCCCCAGGAGGGGTTAATTGCGAGCGTACAAGTCTCTTCCCGCCTCTCGGCTCCAATAAAGCCTGGAACGTCTGCAGAGATCACGGTTGATGCCTTCCCATCAAGTGAATACGGTACTCTCAAAGGCGTGGTTACAACTATTTCACCAACAACATCATCACCTGATAGGCAAGCAACTTCTCCAGCTTATGTTGCTCGTATTGCATTGAGTCCTGATTCAGTCCCGCAAAACCTTCCTCCCGATGCTCTGCGCTCGGGAATGGGAATCACTGCTAGCATTGTTCTCGAAAAGAAGCGCATAATAAGTATCGTGTTCAATATCATGCAGGATTTATTTGCGCCACTCACTGAACGCCGCTGAACCAGGGGCGCTTCAAAGCTGAGACCGATTGGATCCCTCGGCTTGATTTCTAAGTCTATCCCAGTTATCATGAGGTTGTTCTTGAATTTGTGCAATGGACAGCTCCTCTGAGCCTTTGCAACCTGAATCTCCCGGCCAAGAAGCCATGCTTACTGTAGGTGACCAGTCCTACCGAATCGCTGACTTGCCAGAGGATGCGCAAAAACTAGTATTGGCTATTCGAGACTGCGAAGAGCAAATCACCTCTTCAAAGCGACGAGTCAATTATCTTGAAATAGCGCGACGCTCACTCATTCAAGAGCTAACCTCGCGCTTACCCGATGACACTTGACATTTTAATCGCGAAGGGAGATGCCCATCAGAACGCCGTCAGCAATTGCAGGCAAGAACCTTGCTCACGGTACGCCTCAGGCTTGGTTTTTGATCTGCTATTTTTTGTTACCAGCTGTTCAGCTTTCCTCGGATGCGAGCGAGTCGCTTGGAGCGGTTGGTTCGCTGCACTTTTTTCGTACATCCCAACTGGCTTGCCGGTATTAGGGCGATAGGTGAAACATAGGGCCATTGCTCTTTCCTCTATGTGCTTGTTGAACAACGCCAACTTAAGATCTGAGATGTGGCCTAGCTCTTATCCATGAATCTCTTACTCTTTTCGTACCCTCGGCCTCGTTTCCCGAACAAACTGCTCTTACGTCTTCATTGCGTTCGTCGCGATTGGCTCAGAGCACTGGGGCTACCTCCAGCTCGGTCAAGCTGGTTCCATTCGGGGAGTACCTAGGTGTTGTGTCTCACAACGTTGATCAGCAGAGCAGCTCGTTAAGCCGCTGCTGAGGGGATCGGCCGCCGAGGGCTGAGTGCTTCCTGAGCCGGTTATAGATCGAGAGGTATCTCGGCAGCCAGTGGTCGCGTTCCTGGGAGTTCTGGAAAGCCATCGCATAGGCCCATTCCTTGCAGAGGGTCTGGATAAATCGCTCGGCCTTTCCGTTGGTGCGGGGCGAGGCGTGTAAGGCCTGGTGCGGATGTGCTTGAGACCAAGGGCCTTGCAGGCCTTGGCAAAGCTGCGTGAGAGGTAAGCGGGACCGTTATCGCCCGCGTCCCCGGGATTGGTGTAATTCCCTGGGGATCTCAACCCCGGCGTAGCCCAGGGCTGCCTAAAAGTGTGATCAAGTCGTGTCCGCGGTCGTCGCTACTCCTCCCAGGGCCAGCATTCCCTTGATGTCGTAAGCCAGCTCCCCCCGGTTTCAGGAAACGTACCAGTACAGCTCTGCACGCCCTCGCGTCCGAAACACCCACGGCCAAATCCAAAGCCCATAGCCACACTGAATTTGGGGAGGCCGGGCCATGACCGATGTCATCTTTGGAGGTTCGA
>NZ_JAYGHZ010000009.1:0-19511 GCF_034931285.1 Synechococcus sp. BA-120 BA3 | reverse complement strand
GAGCGGCAGCTGCTGGCCGGGGACGGCGAACCACCCCGCAACCGGCCCGAGCGCGGCGGCCGGACCTGACGGTTCAGCCCTTCCAGCCGGCCAGGTGAGCAGCGGCCCGGGAGCGCACCAGGGAGCGGGCGGCGGCCAGGGCCGGCACCAGGTTGGCGGAGCTGAACGGGGGCAGGGGGCGGCTGCGCAGCCAGGCTCCCCAGCGGAATTCGTGGAAGGGGATCAGGGGGGCCGGATCGATCATGCCCTCCTTCTTCAGCCTCCAGACCAGGGAGCGGTAGGGATCGTCCTGCAGGTGCTCCAGACCCTGGGGCAGGGCCGCGGGGGCCAGGGGACCGTGGCCGCGGCCGTCGTACAGATACAGCCAGCCCCGGGACTGCAGTTCGGCGAGCACGGCTTCGTGCGGGTCGGCCGGCCGATCGAGCACCAGGTAGCCGTAGGCCATGGCGTCGGGATCCAGCTCGATCAGCCCCCGCAGGCGATGGTGGCGGTCGACCATCCAGAGGGCGTCACCGGCGCCGCGCACGAGGGGGACGGGTTTGCCGCGCAGGTAGCGCAGGCGCTGTTCCGCGGTCTCCTGGGAGAAGTCCTGCTGGCGGCTGCGCACCTCCGCCAGACCCACGCACATCTGGGTGGGCCGCAGGTCGGCGATGGCGACGCTGAGCAGGTCCGCCTTCGGACCCGGTGGGGGCAGGGGCCGGTAGGGGGGCAGGTGCAGGCTCATGGGTGCCGGTGGCTGAGCCCCATCCTGACCGCTCCGCGCCGAAGCCCACCCGGGGCTCAGCCCTGGGAATAGGGTCGAGCCAGCCACGGACCTTCATGACCACCGCCGCTGACCGAGCCATCGCTCCGGAGGGACCCCACGGCCCGATCGGTGTGCTGGTCTGTGGCCACGGCAGCCGCAACCGTCTGGCGGTGGCCGAATTCGCCTCCCTGGCCCACCAGCTCCAGCACCACCTCGCGCCGGTGCCCGTCGACCACGGCTACCTGGAGTTCGCCCGGCCGATCCTGCGCGATGGCCTGGACGCCCTGCGCCAGCGCGGGGTCCAGCACGTGCTGGCCGTGCCGGCCATGCTGTTCGCCGCCGGTCACGCCAAGAACGACATCCCCTCGGTGCTCAACACCTACGCCGCCGAGACCGGGCTGCGCATCGACTACGGCCGGGAGCTGGGGGTGGATCTCAAGATGATCCAGGCCGCGGCCGCCCGCATCCGCTCCGCCCTCGAGCGCGCCGACGCCGACGCCCTCGCCGCCGGCCGCAGCCCCGTGCCGCTGCATGACACCCTGCTGGCGGTGGTGGGGCGGGGTTCCTCTGACCCGGATGCCAACTCCAACGTGGCCAAGGTCACCCGGATGCTGGTGGAGGGCTTCGGCTTCGGCTGGGGCGAGACCCTCTATTCCGGCGTCACCTTTCCCCTGGTGGAGCCGGGGCTGCGCCAGGCCGTCAAGCTCGGCTTCCAGCGCATTGTCGTCTTCCCGTACTTCCTGTTCTCCGGGGTGCTGGTGAGCCGGATCCGCCAGCACAGCGAGCGGGTGGCCGTCGACCATCCCGCCCTGGAGCTGGTCCAGGCCGGCTACCTGGGCGACCATCCCCTGGTGCTGGACACCTTCCGGGAGCGGGTCGCCGAGGTGCTGGGGGGCGATGTGGCCATGAACTGCTCGCTCTGCAAGTACCGGGCCCAGGTGCTCGGCTTCGAGCGGGAGGTGGGGGCGCCCCAGCACAGCCACCATCACCATGTCGAGGGTCTGGTGGAGAGCTGCACCCTCTGCGAGCGGGAATGCACCGGGGCGTGCCAGCCCGACGGCGTTCCCGTGCCGCTGGGGGGCACGGGGGCTGGCCATGGTCACGGCCATGAGCACCATCACCACCACCCCGTCTACCCCCATGCGGACCACCCGCTGGGTCCCCGCACCCTGCGGCGGCCGAGCGACTGAAGGACGGAGCCCCTGCACGGAGTCGCCGGCCTCGCCGGTCTCATCTCTGTCTGCGTCCAGAGAGACTGAGTTCTGATCACTTGTTCCGATGGTTCGGGAGTTTCCCCCACCGCGGTGTCGTTTTCCCCCGATTCGGGGCGCTTTTCCACAGATCACGGTCTTCCGGCCGCTTCGCGACGTCCCGACTGGGGAAAGTCATGGATGGCTTGGAACAGCCTTGACAGGATCCGCCGCGATCGGTCCGCCGCTCCCGTGTTTTGCAACACCTCGGCCGCAGCCCAGCCGGGGCCGCGAGTCTCATTCCCCGACGCCGACGGGGTCCCCTGTGAGCCCGTTTTTGACGCCGGCCATCCCCTGTGGCGTACTTGGAGCGAACTCAGCTGAATCCCACCAGCATGGCCATGGATCCTGAGCACCCGGGGTGCGGCGGCCAAGAGGCGAGTGTGAGCCTGGAAGCCGAGGTCCCGGAGGTGCTCTACGCCGGCATGCGGGAATTCATCGACGCCCACCCGCACTGGGACCAGTACAGCGTCATCACCTCCGCCCTGGCCGGCTTCCTGTTCCAGAACGGCTGCCAGGAGCCCGTGGTCTCCCAGCACTACCTCGACGGCCTGTTCCAGAAGCCCTGAGCCCTGGGCGGTTCATGTCGATGGCACCGGCGAGCCAGGCAGGGGGGCCAAAAAAAAGCGGAGGTGCCAACCCCCGCTGATGTTTTCTCCCTTGCCCGACCCTTTGGAGGTCGCCCCGTCATTGTGCGCATCGGCGGCCCGCAAGATTGTGGTGATCGACACCAGCGGCACCCCGCTGTGACGGCTCCCTGACCGGACCGTTCCGTTCAGTGGCGCCGCATCCCGGCGGCGGCGGCGGCACAGGCCCGCCAGGTGATCGCCATCTCGGTGAGGGTGGGGCTCTGCCAGCCGGCGCTGGGCCAGCAGGCCCCATCGGTGACCAGCACGTTGGCGGCCCCCCAGCAGCGGTTCCAGGGGTCGACGACCCCCTCCTCGGGACGCTCGGCCATGCGGGCCCCGCCCAGTTCGTGGATGTAGTAACCCGGCGGCGGCGGCTCCGGACGCACCGCCAGGCTGTTGCGGATCAGGGGTTCGAGCACCGGCAGCACGAACAGCTCCTCGATCGGCCGGATGCGGCCGCCCGCCGCGGCCACCACGGCCGCCATGCGCGCCTGCATGTGGGCCACCATCGCGGCCTCGTTGGTTCCCCAGCGGCAGTCGATGTGGGGGATGGGCAGGTCCCAGGCGTCGGTGCGGGAGGCGTCCAGGCCCACCCGGTTCCCGGCCCGGGGCAGCACCTCCCCATGGCCGATCAGGAAGCCCACCGCCTCCCCGGGCCGGCGCCGCAGCAGGGCGGGGGGATCGAAGCGCTGCAGGGCCGCCCAGATGCCGTAGCCGCGCAGAAAGGTTTCCTGGCTGCCTGCGTCGAGGTTCACGGTGTTGGGGATGAAGCAACTGCCGGCTCCGGAGAGCTCGGCCGGTTCGGCGGGCGCTTCGATCGCGGGGATCGAGAAGAAGCGGCTGGTGGAGATGTGGTCCATCAGGTAGCGGCCCAGGCTGCCCGAGGGGTCGCTGAGGCCGCCGCTGCGCACGGCGTCGCTCGAGTGCAGCAGCAGTCGCACCGTTTCGATCGTGGAGGCGCAGAGCACCACCAGGGGGGCGGCGAGGCGCTCCCGCCGGCCGCTGGCCGCGTCCACCAGCACCACCGCTTCGGCCCGCTGCCGGGCCGGGTCCATCTCCAGATGGCTCACCACCGCGCCGCTGCGCAGCTGCACCCGGCCCGTGGCCAGGGCCCGGGCGAGGCTGCGGCCCTGGGCGCTGGCGGGGGGCCAGGGCGCCGCCGGGGTGGGCCTGTGCAGGCGGAAGCCGCGGGAGTGGATCAGGGGCAGCCCCAGCTCACGGCCGATCGCCGCCTGCAGGTGCGCCTCCCCCGGCGTGAACGGCAGCGGCGGCAGGTATTGCCCGTCCGGCAGCTGGGGCAGGCCGTCCCGCTGGCCATGCACCCCGAGCAGGGTCTCGAGCCGGTCGTAGAAGGGCGCCAGCTCGCTGCTGCCGATCGGCCAGGCGGGGCCATGGCCGTCCCGCCGGGCCGCCTGGAACTCCGCCTCCGAGAGGCGCAGGGTGATGCCGCCCCAGGTGAGGCTCTTGCCGCCCACCTGGCGTCCCCGGGTCCAGAGGAAGGGGGCGTCCGGCGGGGTGCTGTAGGGGTTCTGCCGCTCGTCGACGAACAGCTCGGGGTTGTGCTTCCAGAAGCCCGGATGGTGCCGCTGCAGGCGCTGGCGGCCGCTGCTCAGGTGGGCGAGACGCCGCAGGCTGTTGAGCGGCTCGCTGCCCAGGGCCCGCCGGGCGGAGAGCTCCGGCCCCGCCTCGAGCACCAGCACCCGCAGCCCCGCCTCCGCCAGCACCATGGCAGCCACCGACCCATTGGCCCCTGCCCCCACCACCACGGCATCCCAGGGCAGGTCGTTGCCGGCGGTGGGGGATGGGGCGGCGGACATCGGCAGGCGAACCGGTGCCGGCATCATCGTGGAGCGGGCGGTGAGCAGCAGACCCTCGTGGGCGCCAGCGTCAGCCGTTGAGCAGGCGGCGGATCATCCGCGGGTTCGCACGCAGCGATCTGGCCAGCAGAGAGAAGCCGGACTCCCTGCCCTGGCTGGTCCGGCAGCTGTGCAACACCGTGGCCGACGCCAGGATCATCAGGTCCAGCAGGGTGTGCACGTTCGTCTCGTGCCGATCCAGATCATTCGGGGAGTGCAGGGGCCGGCCACCGGTATCCGGAACCCCATGGACGACGATCAGCTGGTCCTGCCAGAAGTCCCGCGCATACCGGAGACATTGATGGTCATCGGTGCAGACGATCACCTTGTGGGCTGGCGGGACCTGGATGGTCCGGAAGAACGAAACGTAGTCGGTGGTCAGATCCGTGTTCCGAATGTGGATCGCCTCGTAGGTACCCAATTCGCTGAGACGGTTCCGGATCGTGGCCTGCAGCTCGGGCAGGAAACGCAGCTGCCTGAGAGCCTTGATCGAGTAGAGCCCGCCGCCGCACTGCTCATGGACAAGAATCTCTTCGGGATAGCTGGCGCCGAAATCAAAGGACAGTGGCTCCTGCGTCTGTGTGTCGACGAAATTGTTGATCGTCCGGCTATAGACGGTGTCGTAGGTGTCAAGGCGGCCCTGGAGGACACCCGGGAAGCAGGAGCGGCTGGCAAGAGCCTGGGGCGGCCAGCCGAAATCGAAATGACCGTCGCTCTGAAAATAGTCGCTCATGCAGGTATGCAGCCCCGAACGACGGGTGTCGATCCACAGGTCTCTGTTGTGGACCAGCGAGTAGACGCGACACCGATGGATCTGGCAGAGGATGTCGTTGAGCCCGCCACGGGGTCGGCAGAGCAGCAATCTGCGATGGCGCTCTTTCCATGGTCGACGCAGGATGGCCATGGCAACGGCATCCTTTATCTTGTATGGATATGGTATTCGCATGATGACTGTCTCATGATTTCAAGTTAGCAGCCATGGCTTTTGCCAGACATCCTGACGGCGTCCTCTTCTGACAGTCAAAAGGCCTGACCGCAGAACGGCCCGACAGCTGGAATGCCTGATTGTGGGAATGCCACCCCCCTGCGTCCGATGGTGGGAGACGACTCCGTCCCTGCGGCACGGTCGGGACTTTTGCTGAGGCCAACAACAACACGCCAAAAAACAACCCCTCAGCCAAAGGATGGGGGGTTGTTTGGAGACCCTTGGGAGGGTCCCAGGATTTGGTGGCGGGGAGGAGATTTGAACTCCTGACCTTCGGGTTATGAGCCCGACGAGCTACCAGACTGCTCTACCCCGCGTCGCACAAGTGGACGGCGGATGTCCGCGTCGCACCTGAAAAGTGTATCAGGCGATGCCCCCGCCTCAGGGGCGGGCCCCGTCGAAGCGCAGTTCGCCGATCACCTCCAGCCGCAGGTGATCGGCCGGCGCCAGATAGCGCTGGCGCAGCTCCGTCAGGGTGGTGGGGGTGAGCCACTCCAGCTGCTCCAGCAGGTGCAGGGCCACGGCCTGCTTGGCCCGCCGGGCCCCGTCGTCCACCTTGATGGCCACCCCCATGCCCTCGCCCACCCGGCTGAGGCACTGGATGCCCTCCGCGCCCCCCTTGCTCAGCACCTGGCCGTGGGCCAGGCGCATCAGCTCGGTGTCGAACTGCCCATCCCCGGCGATCAGATCCGGGTGGGCCAGCATGGCCCGGCTGAGCCGCTCCAGGTCCGCCTGCTCACCGCCGCCGAGGTGGGCGAACAACAGGGCCATCTGGGCCAGCTGCAGCTGCAGGGTGGGGGCGCCGCAGTCGTCCCGGGCGCTGATCAGCTCGGCCCCCGGCAGCCCCAGCAGCTCACCGACCCGCTTGACCACCGCCTGCTGCAGGGGATGGTCGGCCTGGAGATAGCTCTCGAGCGGCCAGTGCATCTGGCGGCAGGCGGCCAGGAAGGCCGCGTGCTTGCCCGAGCAGTTGTGCTCCAGCGGGCTGCTGGCGCCGGCGGGGGTGGGGCACTGGAGGTCCTCGGTGTCGAGTTCCGCCCCCCAGAGCAGCTTGAACGCCTCCCGGGCATGCAGGGCGGTGCCGGCGTGGGAGGCGCAGGCGATCGCCAGGCCCCGCTCCCCGGCCCCCATCCGGTCGGCGGCGCCGCTGCCCACGAAGACGGTGGCCTGGAAGGGCTTGAGGGCCGAGCGCACGAAGCTCAGCTGCTGGGGGTCGCCGGCGCGCATCAGCACCCGGCCCCGCTGGTCGCAGACCACGGCATGCACCCGGTGCCGGGACTCGACGATGCCGTTGCGCAGCAGGCGGACCTCCAGGGGGGGAATGCCGGGGCGGCCCGGGCCGGCGAAGCTGGAGGACAGGGTCATGGGGATGGGGGAAGGTCCGTGGAGGCCGACCTCAGAGAGCCTGGCAGAGCCCCGACCCGAGCAGCATCAGGGTGATGGCGACGGCGACCGCCTGGCGCAGGCGGCTCAGCACCGGTTGCACCTGGTGGCGGGCCACCAGCAGATCCTGCTGGCGCCAGGTGATCGGTTTCTCCCATACCTGCCCGTCGTACCAGCCCGACTCCTCGTACTCCACCCGCTCGGAGACCAGCCGTTTCTGCACGTAGGTCCAGCCCAGCCACTGCCGCAGCAGCAGGACCATCGGCAGCAGCACGGCGGCGGTGGCCGCGGCGATCACCAGGCGGACGGGGTCGTGGCGCAGCGGAATGCTGCCGCTGGCCACCAGCAGCGCCGGGGGGAAGGAGAGCAGCCAGGCGAGGCCCAGGGCCCGCCACAGCCCCGCCGCTCCGTTGGCGGGCCAGTGGAAGAACCAGGAGCGGCTGAGCTGGTCGTATTCCTGCAGGGGGCGCTGGGCCGGGGGCACCGGACAGGGGGTGTCCTGGCTGGGCAGGCTTGGAACGCCGGCGGCCATCGCTGTGTCCCTCAGCCGCCGACCGGGCCGGAGCCGCCCACCTCGACCGGAGCCGGGACGAAGCGCTCCTGCTCGCCATGGCCCCAGAAGGACTCGAGGTCGTAGTAGCTGCGTTCCTGGGGGGTGAGCACGTGCACGATCAGCTCGCCGTAATCCAGCAGCACCCAGCGGCCCTCGCTCTGTCCCTCGCGCCGCAGGGGCAGGCGGGAGGCGTCGGTGTCGAGCCGGTCTTCGACGGAGCGGGCGATGGCCCGCACCTGCACGTCGCTGAGGCCGCTGCAGATCACGAACCAGTCGGCCAGGGAGGAGACCTCATCCACCCGGATCAGGCGGATGTCGACCGCCTTGCGGTCGTCGCAGGCCTCGGCCGCCAGCAGGGCCAGCTCGCGGCTATCCATAGACGTTCTCGCTGGTGACCGACTGGCGGGAGCCCTGCTGCTGGGCCATCTCGGCCCGGGCCTTGCCGGCGCTCTTGCGCAGGGCCTCCAGCCGGTCTTCGTAGAAGGTGCGGCGCCTCTTCTTGCGGGTCTGCTCCACCAGCTCCTTGAGGGCGCCCCCCAGGCTCTTGTAGGCGTTGGGCAGGCTGTAGCCGAAGCGGCAAGCCAGATCAATGGCCCGTTCGTCGGCCAGGATCGCGTCCTGCAGACGCTTCTCCGAGTTGTTCTTGAGATAGAGGCGGTAGCCGGCGAAGCCGGACAGCCCCAGGGCCATCACCAGCAGCAGACCGTCCTGCACCCACAGCTCGCCGATGGCACCGCCCAGACCGATGGCCAGGGCGGCCATCTCCCAGCCATCCCGGGGGATGGCGTCGTTCTGGATGCGGCCCACCTCGTGCCAGAAGAGCAGGTTGCGGTGGTCGAGGGCCAGGGCGTCCCATTTCTCGAGATCCACCTGGATCTCCACCTCGTCACGGCCGATCTCCTCGATGGTGATCAGGGGGGGATCGACGGAGGCCGCCGCTTCCACGAACACCCAGCTCTGCATCTCAGGGGGCAGCAACCCCTTCAGGCGCTGGAGTTCGCTCATCGGCGGTGTCTCGGGCGAAGGTATCCCGTCAGATTAGCGATTGCCTGCGGTGCCAGCGGCGCCGGCAGGCCGGTCGGGACGGCGACCGTGAGAGGCTGGGCGGGTTTGCCCGATCACCCCCTATGCCCCGCCGCACGGATCTGAGGCGCATCCTGCTGCTGGGGTCGGGACCGATCGTGATCGGCCAGGCCTGCGAGTTCGACTATTCCGGCACCCAGGCCTGCAAGGCCCTGCGGGCCGAGGGCTACGAGGTGGTGCTGGTGAATTCCAATCCGGCCTCGATCATGACCGACCCGGACCTGGCGGATCGCACCTACATCGAGCCCCTGACCCCCGAGGTGGTGGCCCGGGTGATCGAGCTGGAGCGTCCGGATGCCCTGCTGCCCACCATGGGCGGCCAGACCGCCCTCAACCTGGCCGTTGCCCTGGCGGAGAACGGCACCCTGGCCGCCTACGGCGTCGAACTGATCGGTGCCGACCTGGCAGCGATCCGCAAGGCGGAGGACCGGTTGCTGTTCAAGGAGGCGATGGCCCGGATCGGGGTGGCCGTCTGTCCGTCCGGGATCGCCAACGATCTGGAGGAAGCGATCCGCGTCGGTGACGCCATCGGCACCTACCCACGCATTATCCGGCCGGCCTTCACCCTCGGGGGATCGGGCGGCGGCATCGCCTACAACCCGGAGGAATTCCAGGCCTTCTGCAAGAGCGGCCTGGAGGCCAGCCCCGTCTCCCAGATCCTGATCGAGCAATCCCTGCTGGGTTGGAAGGAATTCGAGCTGGAGGTGATGCGCGACACCGCCGACAACGTGGTGATCGTCTGCTCGATCGAGAACCTCGACCCGATGGGAGTCCACACCGGTGATTCGATCACCGTCGCCCCCGCCCAGACCCTCACCGACCGGGAGTACCAGCGGCTGCGCGACCAGTCAATCGCCATCATCCGCGAGATCGGCGTCGACACCGGTGGCAGCAACATCCAGTTCGCCATCAACCCCGACAACGGCGACGTGGTGGTGATCGAGATGAATCCCCGCGTCAGCCGCAGCTCGGCCCTGGCCAGCAAGGCCACCGGCTTCCCGATCGCCAAGATCGCCGCCCGGCTGGCGGTGGGCTACACCCTCGACGAGATCGTCAACGACATCACCGGGGCCACGCCGGCCTGCTTCGAGCCGACGATCGACTACGTCGTCACCAAGATCCCCCGCTTCGCGTTCGAGAAGTTCCGCGGTTCCCCGGCCGTGCTCACCACCTCGATGAAGTCGGTGGGCGAGGCCATGGCCATCGGCCGCAGCTTCGAGGAATCCTTCCAGAAGGCCCTGCGTTCCCTGGAGACGGGCCATGCGGGCTGGGGTTGCGACCGCCCCGACCACCCCCAGGATCCTGCCGATCTGGAGCGGCAGCTGCGCATCCCCTCCCCCGACCGGATCCACGACGTGCGCGCCGCCATGGTGGCCGGCCGCAGCGACGACGAGATCCACCGGCTGAGTGCCATCGACCCCTGGTTTCTGGCCAAGCTGCGCCGCATCCTGACGGTCGAAACCAGCCTGCTGCGGGGCCGTTCCCTCGACGCCATCGACGCCGCCGCCTTCCTGGAGCTCAAGCAGACCGGCTTCTCCGACCGCCAGATCGCCTGGGCCACCGGCAGCGACGAACTCACGGTGCGCCGCCGGCGCCAGCAGCTGGGCGTGCGGGCCGTGTTCAAGACGGTTGACACCTGCGCCGCCGAATTCGCCTCCTCCACCCCTTACCACTACGCCACCTACGAGCGGCCCCTGGAGCGGCTCGAGGCCGACGGCTCCCTCACCGTGCTGGCCCCCGAGGACGAGGTGACCCCCGAGACCCGCCGCAAGGTGATGATTCTGGGGGGCGGGCCCAACCGCATCGGCCAGGGCATCGAGTTCGACTACTGCTGCTGCCACGCCTCCTTCGCCCTGCGCCAGGCCGGGTTCGCCACCGTGATGGTGAACAGCAACCCGGAGACGGTCTCCACCGACTACGACACCAGCGATCGCCTCTACTTCGAGCCCCTCACCCTGGAGGATGTGCTCAACGTCATCGAGGCGGAGAAACCCGAGGGGGTGATCGTCCAGTTCGGCGGCCAGACCCCCCTGAAGCTGGCGATTCCCCTGCTGCGCTGGCTGGAGAGCGAGGAGGGCCGGGCCACCGGCACCCGGCTCTGGGGCACCTCGCCCGAATCGATCGACCGGGCCGAGGACCGGGAGCAGTTCGAGGCGATCCTGCGCCACCTGGACATCCGCCAGCCCCGCAACGGCCTGGCCCGCACCGATGGGGAAGCCCGGGCGGTGGCGGCGGCCGTGGGGTACCCCGTGGTGGTGCGTCCCAGCTACGTGCTCGGCGGCCGGGCGATGGAGGTGGTCTTCGACGAGGAGGAACTCAACCGCTACATGGTGGAGGCGGTCCAGGTGGAGCCCGACCATCCGGTGTTGATCGACCAGTACCTGGAGAACGCCATCGAGGTGGACGTCGATGCCCTCTGCGACCGGGAGGGGACCGTCGTGATCGGTGGCCTGATGGAGCACATCGAACCGGCCGGGATCCATTCGGGCGATTCGGCCTGCGCCCTGCCCTCGGTGTCCCTGGGGCCCGAGGCCCTGGCCACGATCCGTCGCTGGAGCACGGAGCTGGCCCTGGCGCTGGAGGTGCGCGGCCTGATCAACCTGCAGTTCGCCGTGCAGAACGACGGTGCCGGCAACGAGACCGTGTTCATCATCGAGGCCAACCCGCGGGCGTCCCGCACGGTGCCATTCGTGGCCAAGGCCACCGGCGTGCCCCTGGCCAAGATCGCCAGCCAGCTGATGGCCGGCCGCACCCTGACGGAGCTGGGCCTGCTCGCGGAGCCCCGGCCACCCCGGCAGACGGTGAAGGAGGCGGTGCTGCCCTTCAAGCGCTTCCCCGGCGCCGACACCCTGCTGGGGCCGGAGATGCGCTCCACCGGCGAGGTGATGGGGATCGCCGCCAGCTTCGGGCTGGCCTACGCCAAGGCCGAACTCGCCGCCGGTGAACCCCTGCCCACCAGCGGCAGCGTCTTCCTCTCCACCCACGACCGCGACAAGCCCGCCCTGGTGCCGGTGGCCCGCGACCTGCTGGCGGCGGGGTTCACCCTCACCGCCACCAACGGCACCGCCGCCATGCTGACGGCGGCCGGCCTGGCGGTGGAGCCGGTGCTCAAGGTGCACGAGGGCCGGCCCAATATCGAGGATGCGATCCGCTCGGGCCTGGTCCAGCTGGTGGTCAACACACCGGTGGGCCGCCAGGCCGCCCACGACGATCGTTACCTGCGCCTGGCCGCCCTCGACTACGCCGTGCCCACCGTCACCACCATGGCGGCGGCCCGGGCCGCCGTGGAGGCCATCGCCGCCCTGCAGCAGCAGCAGCAGGTGGAGGTGGCGGCCCTGCAGGACATCCACCCGCCCTGGGTAGGGTGATCGCCTGATCGCCCGTGCCCCCGTGACCAGCACCCTGGCCGCCCATCCCGTCGCCCCCGGCTCCGACCTGCGCGAAGCCTTCCGCGCCGCCTACGAGAACCGCTACACCTGGGAGCCGGGCTTCGGCGGCTACGCCGGTCGCTGCGTCTGGGAGCAGGACGACCGGCGCCTCGCGGGCACCTTCCAGGTCGGCGCCGACCTCAAGGCCACCGTGGAGGGCATCGCCGACGAGGAGGTGCACAAGGCGGTCGCCTCCCAGCTGTGGGAGGTGGCGATCCACCGGGTACGGCGCCCCTTCGAGCAGACCCACGGCGCCAACACCTTCACCGCCGGTGACACCGATGCCGTCGGCACCGAGGTGATCATGGGCGGCAAGGCCGAGGGCGACCGTTACCGCATCAAGGACAATGTGGTGACGATGGTGCACCGCCACATCCACGGCACCGTGGTGACGATCTTCACCGAGAGCGTCACCGACACCGGCAGCGGCTACCTCAGCCACACCTACACGAGCCGCTACAGCGACCCCGCCACCGGCGAGGCCCGCGGCGGCACCAGCCGCTTCACCGACACCTTCGTGCCCCTGGCGGGCGCTGGCCCCTGGGTGCTGGGCGAGCGGGTGGTGGAGACGGAGGCCCACGGCGACACACCGGCCGGCCGCCAGGTGTTCCGCTTCGAGGATCTGGCCCCCCTGGGCTGATCCCCGGCGGCCTCAGGCCGGCTCTTCCAGGGTCTGGATCCCCTGCAGCCGTTCGTTCAGCTGCATGGCCATGGCTTGGCGGCCCACCGCCAGCACCTTGAGGGTGTCCTCGTGCATGCGCAGCTGGGCATCGGCCACCTGCATGCCCCGCACCATCTCCTTGACGTCGTCGGGCAGGCCGTTGAGGTCGTAACGCTTGCCCTCGAAGGTCAGCACGGGCGGTTGCTGGCTGGGGGTCTGCAAGGCTCTGGACTCGGTGTGGATACAGCCTAGGTGGCGGGCTTCAGGCCTCCAGGCGGATGAACTGGCGTTCGCAGAGCTCGCGGTAGCGGCCGCCGCTGGCCATCAGCTCGTCGTGGCTGCCCTGCTGGACGATCCGGCCGCCGTCGAGCACCACGATCAGATCCGCCTCCTGCACCGTGGCCAGGCGGTGGGCGATCACCAGCACGGTGCGGCCGGCCATGGCCTGCTGCAGGCCCTGCTGCACGGCCTCCTCCGCCTCCGCATCCAGGGCGCTGGTGGCTTCATCGAGGAGCATCACCGCCGGGTTGCCCAGCACGGCCCGGGCGATCGCCAGGCGCTGCAGCTGGCCGCCGGAGAAGTTGCTGCCCCGCTCCTCGAGGCGGCTGTCATAGGCATCGGGCAGGTTCTCGATGAAGTCGGCCGCGTTGGCCAGCCGCGCGGCCTGGCGGATCTGCTCGCCGCTGGCGGGACGGCCGAAGGCGATCGCCTCGGCCACCGTGCCAGAGAAGACGCTGCTCTGCTGGGGCACCAGGGCCACGGCCCGGCGCAGGTCCCGGGCCCGCAGGTCGGCCAGGTTCTGGCCATCGAGCAGCACCCGGCCGCTCTGGGCCGTGTTGAAGCGCAGCAGCAGGGAGAACAGGGTGCTCTTGCCGGCGCCGGAGGGCCCCACCAGCGCCACCACCTGGCCGGGGCGGATGTGGAGATCGAGCTGGCGCAGCACCGGACTGCCGCTCTGGTAGCCGAAGCTCACCCCGTCCAGCACCAGTTCCCCGGACACGGTCCCCAGGGGCCTGGCCCCGGGGTGGTCGGGCGGCTCGACCGGCTCGTTCTCGATCGCCCGCAGCCGCCGCAGCGAGGCCTGGCCCTGCTGGAACTCGTTGAAGTTGGTGGTGAGGTGGGAGATCGGATCGATCAGCATCAGCAGGGCCGCCACATAGCTGCTGAAGCCCTGGCTGTCGAGGCCGCCGGCCTTGATGCGCGCCGCACCGATCAGCAGCACTGAGAGGATCCCGGCCGCTTCGATGAAGCCCACCACTGGATGCTGCAGCGCCAGCAGCTCCAGGGTGCGGTAGCGGGCGCGGCGGTGCAGGTCGATCTCGGTGTCGAAGCGCTCCTGCAGCCAGGGTTCGGCGGCGAAGGCCCGCACCAGGGGCAGGCCGCCGATCGCCTCGCCCAGCAGGGCCGCCAGGTCGCTCACCTGCTTCTGGCTGCGCTCGGCGGCGGTCATCACCCGGGCCCCGAAGGCGCTCACCATCAGCGCCACCAGCGGCGCCAGCAGCAGGGTGGCCAGGGCCAGGGGCCAGTCCAGCCAGATCATGTAGCCCAGCACCACCACCAGCTGCAGGGCGCTGGGGGTCGTGTCCTGGATCGTCTTGTAGATCACCTCCCCGACCCGGTCGGCGTCCTCGGTGAGCCGGTAGGTGAGATCGCCGGCGGAGAGTTTCTCCAGGGCGCCGAAGTCGAGCCGCTGCAGGCGGGCGAAGAGCTGCCGCCGCAGCTCCTGGCTGACCCGCAGGGCCGGGCCCGCCAGCAGGGTGTCCTGGCCGAACTGGGCGATCTTCTGCACCAGGAACACCGCCAGGGCCGCCGCCACGCTGCGCAGCACCTTGCTGAAGTCGCCGGCGCCGATGGCCGGGATCAGCTGGCCCGCCAGCCAGGCGAGCAGGGGCCAGCAGCCCACGAACACCAGCATGCAGAACCCCCCGAGCAGCAGGGGTCGCCGGTGGGGCTTCAGCAGCGGCCAGAGCCTGCGGAAGCCGGCCGGCGAGGGTGCAAGCATCGACGAACCCTATCAGCGCTCTCCGGGCGCCCCCCGACGGTGAAGCTGGATCAGTTCCTCAAATTCCAGGGCCTCGTCGGCACCGGCGGCGAGGCCAAGCAGCGCATCCAGCGGGGGGACGTGACGGTGAACGGCGCCATCGAGACCCGGCGCGGTCGTCAGCTGGCCCCGGGGGATGCCGTGGCCATCGACGGCCGCGAGGTGCTGATGCTCTCCCCACGGCTGGCCCGCGGGGGGGACGGCGGCCCCACGCCTTAACCTGCCTCGAATGTCGCTGCCGGGAGACCACGTGCGCAAGGCCGTCATCGCAGGCAACTGGAAGATGCACATGACCTGCGCCGAGGCGCGGGCGTTTGCGGCCAGCTTCCGGCCCCTGATCGCCGAACTGCCCGATGACCGAGAGGTGGTGCTGGCCCCGCCGTTCACGGCGATCCCCACCCTCTGCCGTCACCTGGCCGGCGCCGGTGTCGCCATCGCCGCTCAGAACGTCCACTGGGAGGAGAGCGGCGCCTACACCGGCATGATCTCGGCCCCGATGCTGCTGGAGCATGGCGTCACGCACGCGATCGTGGGCCACAGCGAGCCCCGCAAGTACTTCAGCGAAACCGACGAGCAGATCAACCTGCGGGCCCGCACCGCCCAGAAGTCGGGGCTGATCCCGATCCTCTGCGTGGGCGAGAGCGACGACCAGCGTGAGGCCCGCGAGACCGAGCGGGTGATCCACCGCCAGGTGGAGCAGGGGCTGGAGGGCATCGACCCCCTGCGACTGATCGTGGCCTACGAGCCCATCTGGGCGATCGGCACCGGCAAGACCTGCGCCGCCGAGGAGGCCAACCGCATCTGCGGCCTGATCCGCGGCTGGGTGGGCCATCCCGAGGTGGTGGTGCAGTACGGCGGCTCGGTCAACCCCGCCACCATCGACATGCTGATGGCCCAGAGCGACATCGACGGCGTGCTGGTGGGGGGCGCCTCCCTCGATCCGGTCAGCTTTGCCCGCATCGCCAACTACCAGGTGCCGGTGGCGGCCTGAGGCCCGGGCTTCCATTCCGATGGCCTTGAGCCCCGCCGGCCCCGCCGCCGTCCCGGCCGGTTTCCGCTGGGGAGATCGCACCCTGGTGATGGGGGTCCTCAACCTCACCCCCGATTCCTTCAGTGATGGCGGCCGTTACGAGGCCCCCGATGCGGCCCTGCGCCAGGCCCGTGTGCTGCACCGCCAGGGGGCCGACCTGCTCGACCTGGGCGGGCAGAGCACCCGGCCCGGTGCGAGCGAGATCGATGCCGAGGCCGAGATCGCCCGGGTGGTGCCCGCCCTGCGGCGGATCCTGGCCTCCCTGCCGCCGCCGGATGCCGGTGGCCCCCTGCTCTCCATCGACACCTTCCGCGAGGCCCTCGGGGCGATCGAGGCCCTGGAGGGCGTGGAGGCGGTGGCCGCCTGCCTGCGGACGCTCTGATCCGGCACTCAGCCGGCACCGAAGCGGGGCCGGCAGCTCAGCGGCCCTGTCGCAGACGCTGCCGCAGCCGGCGGCTGCAACGCCAGGCGATGGCCACGCCGGCCACGGGCAGGGGACCGGGGACCGAGGCCGGGTCGGGACCCTCACCGACCGGACCCTGCTCGCCGGGACCGTCGCCGCCTTCACCGGTCTGCTCGCTGGGCCCGTTCCCGGGCTGCTCGCCGGAGGGGGCTGCCGCGGCCGGGGGAAGCAGGGCCGTCTCGAACACGCCGTCCCCGCCGTCAGGGCCGGGGGTCTCCTCGGCGGGCTCGGCCGTCAGGACGAGCATGGGCCCGGGGGAGGGGGCATCAGCCGTGACGGGGGAGTCGCCGATCCGGAAGGGAACGGAGGTGCCGGTGGCCCCGTCGAAGACGTTGTCGAAGAGCGTGCCTGCCTGCCAGGTCAGCTGCAGCGGCGGGGTCGACGCCGTTCCGGCCCACCGGAAGGCCAGGGGATTCGTCAGGCGGAAGCCGCCGCGGCCGGAAACGGCGCCGGATCGGGCCAGGAAGTAGCCCGACGGCACGACGAAGCCGTCGATGAGGGTGGCCGTCCCGTCGGAGGGGCTGGAACTGGAACCGGAGCTGAGCTGGAAGGCCGGCACGACCACGCCGGTGGCCGGGTTGCTCAAGGTGAGGCCACCGACGCCGATCAGGACCTCGGGATCCGGCCCAAAACCGGGAACCAGCAGCTCGCGCAGCTCCTGAAGCTCGGTCAGGGCATCGTGCCCAAGGTTGCCACCCGCCGGGGCTGCCGTGCTGGCGATCAGGCAGCTGAGCAGGACCAGGGGGGGATAGAGATGGACGGAAGGGCGGAAACGCCTCAGTCCGAGGGCACCGAACCCAAGGAAGCGCAACATGAACAACCAGTAATGTCTCAGCACTTTATCAGCCAACCTTCAGGTTTGCCTGGTGTCTGCTTAAGTCGGCAGGCCGGGGCGGTCCCAGGCAGCGGCCTGCGGGCCCCTGACGGCACCGGTGGAGCCCCCTAAGGTCTGGGCCGCTGGCCAGCTCTCGCCCCCCTGTCCAGCCCGGACCACGGATGCCTGACCACACCCCCAGCCGCGAGGAGACGATCGCCGGCTTCAGCCGCCTGTTCGCCTGGAGCGGCGCCGGCCTGCTGCTGGTGTTCATGGCCTTCGTCCTGGTCGACTCCCTGCCCGTCCAGCTCCTCAATCCCTCCTGGCAGCTGCGGTTCACCAACCGCATGGTCAACACTGCGCTGCTGGCCCTGCTGGGGTTCCTGCTGCTGCACCTCGGGCTCTTCATCGAGCCCACCAACGGCTTCCTGCGGGCGAAGCTGGCCATCGCCCGCCAGTGGGCCATCGTGGCGGTGTTCGCCTTCCTGCTGCTGGTGCCCCTGCAGGGCTTCGCCACCTGGCGCGTCCTCTCCCAGGCGAAGGGCGCCCAGGCGATGCAGCGCACGGTGCTCGACGAACGGGTGACCCGGATCCGCCAGGCCATCGAGGCCGCCACCAGCCCGGAGGACCTGCAGGCCCGCTTCTCCCGGCTCCAGGCCCCCCGGCCCCAGCTGCCCCCGGCAGCCCTCAGCCTGCCCCTGAACGAACTGAAGCGCAGCCTGCTCGAGGAGCTCCAGAAGACGGAGAGCCGCGCCTCCGGCCGGATCAGCGGGCCCGCCCCCACCGACGTCTGGGCCCTGGGCCAGGGGGTGGCGCGGGTGAGCATCGCCTCGGTGGGTTTCGCCGCGGCCTTCGCCGCCGGCGCCCAGCGGCCTCGCGCCTCCCTCACCCTGCTCCAGCAGCTGCTCCGGCAGCTGGAGATCCTGCGGGGGCGTCGGCCCAGGAGCCACCGACGAACCCCCTGAGCTCCGCCCCCCTGAGTTCGGCCGTCGGGACCGCGCTGGACAGGCCGCTTGAATGGGCGCCACCGGATCGCAAGGTCTTGCCGACGACCAGGGGGAGAACAGGACGCGGGCCGGCCGCGACGGCCACCGCCCTCGCCACCCTGCTGCTGGCCCTGCCGCTGCTGGCGGGCTGTCAGCCAGCGGCATCCCGCCGGTCCCTGGTGGTGGCGACCAAGAGCCGCATCGATTCCCTCGATCCGGTCCAGGCCTCCCGGATCGGGGTGATGCAGGTGCTCAGCGGCCTGGGGGACCCCCTGTATGCCATCGACGCCAGCGGCCGCATCGAGCCGCGGCTGGCCACGGCCCTGCCGGTGCTGAGCCCCGACGGGCTGCGGGCCCGCATCCCCCTGCGCCGGGGGGTGCTGTTCCACGACGGCACCCGCTTCGATGCCGCCGCCATGGCCTTCTCCCTGCGACGCTTCATGGCGATCGGCACCCTCGGTTACCAGCTGAGCGAACGGGTCGAGAGCGTGCGGGTCATCGGGCCCCATGAGATCGAGCTGGTGCTGAAGCGCCCCTTCAGTCCCCTGCCGCGGCTGCTCAGCGCCATCTTCCTGACCCCGGTCTCCCCCACCGCCTACCGGCAGCACCGCGACAAGCCCCTGAACGATCGCTTCGTGGGCACGGGCCCCTACGCCCTGGCCTTCTTCGGCGGCCAGCAGCAGCGGCTCGTGCCCTGGTCCCGCTACTGGGGCCGGCGGCCCGCCAACGGGGGCATCGACCTGGTCACCCTGAGCAACTCCACCGCCCTGTTCGGGGCCCTGCGCAGCGGCGAAGTGGACCTGCTGCTCAGCACCGGCCTCGAGATCGACCACCAGCAGGCCCTGAAGCGGGACGCGGCGGCCGGCCGCCTGCGGCAGGCCATCGGCCCCTCCCAGGAGATCAGCCTGGTGTCGCTGCTGACCGACCAGCCACCGCTCAACCGGCCCGGCCTGCGCCAGGCCGTGGCCCGCAGCCTCGATCGGGCCACCATCGTGCGGCGGGTGACCCTGGGCCTGCGCTCCCCCCAGCGGCAGCTGGTCCCCCCCGACCTGCCGGGCTCCGACCCCAACGCCTGGCCGGCCTACGACCCCGCCGGGGCCCGGGCCCTCTACCGCCAGGCCGGGTACTGCGGCGGCCGGGTGCTGACCCTGCCGTTCACCTACCGCTCCGACATTCCCACCGACCGGCTGTTCGCCCTCACCTGGCAGGCCCAGCTGCGCCGGGACCTGGGCGACTGCGTGAAGCTCGAGGTGAGCGGCATGGAGTCGACCACCGCCTACTCCCAGCTCGACAAAGGCGCCCTGACGATGCTCTTCTACGACTGGATCGGCGATTACCCCGATGCGGAGAACTTCCTGATGCCGCTGCTGTCCTGCAGCAAGTCCGAGGGGAACCGCTGCCTGGAGGGCAACAGCGTCCTGGGAGGCACCTTCTGGACCGCCCCGGGGCTGGAGGAGGAGCTGCAGCGCAGCAGCCAGCTGGACGGCCCCGGGCGGATCGCCCTGCTGGTGGCCATCCAGCGCCGGGTCGCCGCCGCCAGCCCCTACGTGCCGGTGTGGCTGAGCGCGCCGGTGGCCTGGGGGCAGCCGGGCGTCAGCCGGCCC
>NZ_JAYGHZ010000008.1:0-20556 GCF_034931285.1 Synechococcus sp. BA-120 BA3 | reverse complement strand
GCCCGGGCCCCGGCGGACTGGGCCGCTCCGGAGGGCACCGGTAGATTCCGGCCCAGTCGCCCCACCGCCGCCGATGCTCGCCGTTGCCGTCCTGGCCGCCGGGAAAGGGACCCGCATGAAGAGTGCCCTGCCGAAGGTGCTCCAGCCCCTGGCGGGCGCGACCCTGGTGGAGCGGGTGCTGGGCAGCTGCCACCGGCTCGCCCCCGACCGCCAGCTGCTGGTGGTGGGGCACCAGGCGGAACGGGTGGAGCGCACCCTCGCGGGTGTCGAGGGCCTGGAGTTCGTGCTGCAGCAGCCCCAGAACGGCACCGGCCATGCGGTGCAGCAACTGCTCGGGCCGCTGGAAGGGTTCGAGGGCGAGCTGCTGGTGCTGAACGGCGACGTGCCGCTGCTGCGGCCGGAGACCCTGGAATCCCTGCTCTCCACCCATCGCACCAGTGGCGCCGCCGTGACCCTGCTCACCGCCCGGCTGGCGGACCCGAGCGGCTACGGCCGGGTCTTCGCCGATGGAGCGGGCCAGGTGAGCGGCATTGTCGAGCACCGCGACTGCACGGCCGAGCAGCACGCCAACACCCTCACCAATGCGGGGATTTACTGCTTCGACTGGGCCCGCCTCGCCACCGTGCTGCCCAGCCTGAGCACCGACAACGACCAGGGGGAGCTCTACCTCACCGACACCGTGGCCCTGCTGCGGCCGGCCATGCACCTGGAGGTGGGCGACCCGGACGAGGTGGCCGGCATCAACGACCGCCAGCAGCTGGCCCACTGCGAGGCGGTGCTGCAGGACCGGCTGCGGCGCCACTGGATGGCGGAGGGGGTGAGCTTCACCGATCCCGCCAGCTGCACCCTCAGCGAGCACACCCGCTTCGGCCGCGACGTGCTGGTGGAACCCCAGTGCCACTTCCGTGGAACCAGCAGCATCGGCGACGGCTGCCGCATCGGCCCCGGCTGCCTGATCGAGAACAGCCAGCTGGGCGCCGATGTGGAGGTGGTCCATTCGGTGCTGCGCGACAGCCAGGTGGAACCTGGCTGCGCCATCGGTCCCTTCGCCCAGCTGCGCGCCGGCACCCACCTGGCCGCCGGCTGCCGCATCGGCAACTTCGTCGAGGTGAAGAACAGCCGACTGGGGGAGGGCTGCAAGGCCAACCACCTCAGCTACCTGGGCGACGCCGACCTGGGCGCCGAGGTGAACATCGGGGCCGGCACGATCACCGCCAACTTCGACGGTGTGCGCAAGCACCGCACCGTGATCGGCGGCGGCAGCAAGACCGGCGCCAATTCGGTGCTGGTGGCGCCGATCACCCTGGGGGAGGGGGTGACGGTGGGGGCCGGCTCCACCCTCACCAGGGACGTGCCCGCCGGAGCCCTGGCCCTGGGCCGGGCCCGCCAGCTGGTGAAGGAGAACTGGGCCTCCGGGCCCAGCCCCCGCCAGGAGCAGGGGGTGGCGGGGTGATTCCCGGATTCCTGGCCTAATCTCAGCCCAGGATCTCACTGGACCCATGGCCGTCAATCCCGTCATCTGGTTCGAGCTCTACGTCAACGACATGGGCCGGGCCCGGGCCTTCTACGAGAGCGTGTTCCAGCTGACGCTCCAGCCCATGTCCGATGCGGGCATGGAGTATTTCGCCTTCCCGATGCAGAACGACCAGCTGGGGGCCGGCGGGGCCCTGGCCAAGATGGAGGGCATGGCCCCGGGTGGTGGCGGCACCCTGATCTATTTCCACTGCGACGACTGCGCCGTGGAGGAGAGCCGGGTGGCGGCCGCCGGCGGCACGGTGATCAACCCCAAGATGTCGCTCGGTGCCTATGGCTTCATGAGCCTGGTGCTCGACACCGAGGGCAACACCATCGGGCTCCACTCCCAGGCGTGAGTGCCACGGCCCCGGCACGGCGCTTCCGCTGGTGGCATGGCGCCGCGATCCTGGTGGCCGCCAATGCCGTCAGCTTCTGGCCGGCGGGGGTGCTGGGCGACGCCGCTTTCTACACAAGTTTTCGCCTGCCCCCCTACGCCCCACCGGACGGGTTGTTCGCCCCCCTGTGGCTCGTGCTGAACATCACCTCGCTTGTGGCCCTGGCGCGGGTGGCCAACCTGGAACCGGAGGAAGCTGCCGGCCGGCGGCGGATCCTGGTGCTGGTCTCGGAAGGGGTGGGCTGGCTGCTGTTCGCCGTGTTCACCACGTTCTTCTTCTGGCTGCACAGCCCGGTGCTGGCGGCGGCGGACACGGTGGCCGGCCTGCTGGTGGCGGTGGTGAGCGTGGCGGCGGCGGCCAGCCTGGATCGCCCCGCCGCCGGCCTGATCGGCCTTCGGCTGCTGTGGCTGCTGCTGGCCAGTGCCGTGGCGGTGAGCGTGGCTCTGCACAACCCCGACCCGTTCCTGTCAGCCGCCCCGGCGCCAGGTGTGGAAGCGCTCCAGTAGGGCCAGGGTGCGCTGGGGGGCATGGGCCTTCTTCCAGCTCCCGGCGACGTACTTGTTGGCCTCGGCCAGGGTGGGATAGGCGTGCATCGTGCCCAGCACCTTGCCCAGGCCCAGGTTCCAGCGCATCGCCAGCACGAATTCGGCCAGCAGCTCGCCGGCCTGTTCCGCCACGATCGTCACCCCCAGGATCTTGTCCTTCCCCGGCACGGTGAGCACCTTGATGAAGCCGGTCTCGGCCGATTCGACGATGGCCCGATCCAGCTCGGCCAGGGGGAACCGGGTGACCTCAAAGGCCACTCCCGTGGCGGTGGCCTCGGTTTCGTTCAGCCCCACCCGTGCCACCTCCGGGTCGGTGAAAGTGGTGCGCGGAATCACGCGGCCGTCGACGGCAAAGCGCAGCGGATCGAACAGCCCGTTGACGGCCGCATACCAGGCCTGATGGGCCGCCGTGTGGGTGAACTGCCAGGGGCCGGCCGCATCCCCGGCGGCATGGATGTTGGGGTAGAGGGTCTGCAGGTAGGGGTCGGTGACGATGGTGCGGGCGGTGGGGATACCCAGGGCCTCGAGGCCGTGACCCTCCAGCCGGGCCTGGCGCCCCACGGCACAGAGCAGTTCATCGGCCTCCAGCCGCAGGCTGGCGCCGCCCACCATCGCCTCCACCTGCACGCCACCGCCGGCTGGCCCCACCCGCTCCACCCGGCAGCCGGTGTGGACCCGCACGCCGTCCCGCTCCAGCACCTCGCGCAGCAGGGCCCCCACCTCGGGATCCTCCCGGGGCAGCAGGCGGTCGTTGCGCTGCAGCAGGGTCACCGGCAGGCCCAGCTGGGCCAGGGCCTGGGCCAGTTCGCAACCCACCGGGCCGCCGCCCAGCACCACCAGGCTGGGTTTCGGGGAGGGGTGCGCGGCCAGGGCGTCCCAGAGGGTCTCGCTGGTAAGCACCCGCACCGTGTCGATGCCGGGCAGGGCCGGGATCACCGGCGCGGCACCGGTGGCCAGCACGATGGCGCGGGCCGTGAGCACGGTCTCGCTGCCGTCGGCGGCGGTGATCGCCACCGACCAGGGGCTGATCAGGCGGGCCTGGCCGAGGCGCACGTCCACCCCGAGGCCGGTGTAGCGCTCGACGCTGTCGTGGGGGGCGACGGCCGCCACCTTCCGGCGCACCCGCTCCAGCACCCGGTGCAGCTCCACCCGGGGCTCCTGGGGGGTCAGGCCGTAGCGGTCGGCGTGGCGCAGGCGGGCGGCGAGGCGGGCCGTGCTGATCAGGGCCTTGCTGGGCACGCAGCCGGTGTTGAGACAGTCCCCGCCCATGCGCTGCCGCTCCACCAGGGTGACCTTCGCCCGCACGGTGGCGGCGATGTAGGCGGTGACCAGGCCCGCCGCCCCGGCACCGATCACGATCAGGTTGCGATCGAACCGGCGGGGGCGGGGCCAGGGGCGATAAAGGCGCCAGAGGCGCCAGCGGACCAGCAGCAGCTTCACGATCCAGGGCAGCAGACCCAGCAGGGCGAAGGACGCCAGCAGGGCCGGCGAAAGGAGGCCCGTCAGGCTTGTGAGCTGGCCCAGCTGGGTGCCGGCGTTCACGTAGACGAGGGTGGCCGGCAGCATGCCCAGCTGGGAGACGAGGGCGAAGGGCAGCAGGGGCATCGGGGTGAGCCCCATCAGCAGATTCACCAGAACGAACGGCACCACCGGCACCAGCCGCAGGCTGAGCAGGTAGGCGCTGCCGTCGCGGCGGACGCCCTCCTCGATCGGCCCCAGGCGCTGGCCGAACCGGCGCCGCACCGGCTCCCGCAGCAGGGTGCGGGCCAGCAGGCAGGCCGCCGTGGCCCCGAGGGTGGAGCCGATCGACACCAGCACCGTGCCCTGGAGCAACCCGAAGATGGCGCCCCCCGCCAGGGTGAGCACGGTGGCGCCGGGCAGGGACAGGCCCGTCACCAGCACGTAGACGGCGACGAAGGCGCCGGCGCTGGCCAGCGGTGCCGCCTGCCGCCAGGCCAGCAGCTGCCCGCGGGAGGCCTGCAGGGCGGCGAGATCCAGCTGGCGATACCAACCCTGGCCGAAGAACAGGCCCACCCCGGCCAGCAGCAGGGCGAGGGCGAGGAGTCGTCCCAGGGGAAAAGCAGCGCGGGACCCTCCCTCCGCAGGGTCCTGGGAGGGGGAGCTCATGCCAGGGGCCGACCGGGGTGGAGGGGGGGCGGCATCTGCACCACCGGCGCCGCGGCGGCCAGGATCGCGGCCGTGTCGCCGTTCAGCGGGGGATAAATCCGCTGGCCGTTGATCAGGCGCTTGGTGCGCTTGGCGGCCTCCCCGGTGGCCACGACATGGCGGTCCCAGCCTTCGGTGTAGAGGGCCCCCCAGGGGCCCAGATCGAGGATGGTGGTGTACCAGTCGATGCGCAGCGGCAGCAGCGGCAGCCCCAGCAGATCACAGACCGCGTTGTGGCCGGCGAACCGCCCCATGGGGCGGCCGTGCTGGCAGGACATCACCGTGGAATGGCCATCCTCCAGGGGTAGGCGTGCACAGTCGCCGGCGGCAAAGACCCCGCTCAGCCCCTCGACACGCAGTTCGGCATCGACCGGCAGCCGGCCAAGGGCATCGGTGGGCACGCCGCAGCCGGCGGTGAGAGGGTTGGCGCGCATCCCTGCACACCAGATCACCGTCTCGGCGTGGATCACCTCACCGGAATCGAAGCGGATCGCCGTGCCATCAAGGCCGTCCACCCGCACGCCCAGGCGGCACTCCACCCCCAGGAACGCCAGGGCCTCCTCGATCACCGGCCGCGCCGCATCCCCCATGTCGGAGCCGACATGGCGGTTGTGGTCCACCAGCACCACCCGCACCGGCTGGGACCGGCCGGTGCGCTCCTGAACGGCCCGCAGCCGGTCCGGAAGTTCGCAGGCGACCTCAATCCCCGTCAGGCCCGCCCCCACCACCACGGCCGTGAACCGGCCGGCGCCATCGGGCCGCTCCGCCAGACCCTGGAGATGCTGCTCCAGGCGGGAAGCGGCGGGGTAGGTGTCGACATCGAAGCCGTGCGCATCCAGTCCGGGGAGCGGCGGTCGCACCAGCTGGCTGCCCAGGGCGAAGACCAGCCGGTCGTAGGGCAGGGTCCGGGTGCCCGCCCCGGTATGCACGGTCACCACCCGGGCCGTCGGATCGATGGCGCCGACCTCCCCCACCAGCCAGCGGACCCCGGCGGGCCCCAGCACCCCCTCCAGGGGAACCCGGAGCGCGGAAAGGTCTGCCTCGTAGTTGCGGACGCGGATGCCATGGAAGGCATCGCGGTTGACCAGCAGCACCTCGACGGCGTCCGGGCCAAGGCCGAGCTGATCGCGCTGACGGGCGGCGGAGAGGGCACTCCACAGCCCGGCGAAGCCCCCGCCGAGCACCAGGAGGCGTTGGCTCCCGGTCACGGGGTACCCGAACGCGGCGCCACCGGAACTGGAACGTGTCGATCGACTGGGGGCGCAGGGGTCACCGAACAACGATCATCCGCCCCTCAAGTTAGTGGCAGCGGCCCCACTCCGTGTCAATCCTGACACTCCTTCTCCCTGCGGAGCGCATAGACCATGGGAGGAAGAAAGTCCGTCCGCCACCGGCCGCCGCTCCAGCCGTTTCATTACTTCTGAACTTCGATGGAATCAACCGTGCACAGTGGGCCAGGGATCAGGGTGATGGGTCGCCCCGCGATGCAGGGGCGGTGGCTTCTGATTCCGCTGGGGATGGTGATCCTGCTCTGCCTCGGAAGCGTCTACTCCTGGAGTCTGTTCCGAACACCCCTGGAGCAGGAACTGGGAATGGGCGCGACCGAAAGTCTGCTGCCCTTCACGTTTGTCCTGGTGTTCTATGCCGCCCTGATGCCGATCACGGGGTACCACCTGCCCCACCTCGGTACCCGCCTGACGACCGTGGTCGGAGGGGTGATCGTGGGCATGGGCTACATCCTGTCCAGCATGGCCTCCCATGTCGCCACGCTGGTCCTGACCTACGGCGTCATCGGAGGGACGGGGATCGGCATGGTCTATGGCGTGCCGATTCTGGTGGTATCGCGATGGTTCCCCGACAGGAAAGGACTGGCCGTGGGGCTGACCATCATCGGCTTTGGGTTGTCACCCCTGATCACAGCCCCACTGGCGAATCAGCTGATCGGAATGGTTGGCGTCAGGCCCACCCTGCGGCTGCTGGGTATCGCCATCATGCTGATCGTTGCCACCATCGCCTCCACGATGCGACTGCCTCCGAGGGACTGGCATCCCCAGGGTTCCAGCGCGCAAAGAGCCGTGGTGACCGCGACACCGCTGCCTTCCCGAATCTTCCAGTGCCGATCCTTCTATGGACTGTGGTTCTGCTATGCCATTGGCACCCTGGTGGGGTTGAGTGCCATCGGCATCTCCAGTTCCGTCGGAGAGGAGCTCATCGCCATCCAACCCGCCGTGGCGGCAACCAGCCTGTCCCTGTTTGCCGTCTGCAACGGCATCAGCCGCCCGCTGTTCGGCTGGCTGTGTGATCACCACAAGCCCAGTCATGTCGCCATCGTCTCCTACGCCCTGAGCTTCCTGGCCTGCATCCTGATGATCAACGCCCGCCCCGGTGAGTTGGGCACCTATCTGGTCGCTTTCTGCCTGTTCTGGTTCTGCCTGGGTGGCTGGTTGGCGATGGCTCCCACCATCACCCTGCACTTCTTTGATCCCGATCGCTATGCGCCGATCTACGGAATCGTGTTCACGTCCTATGGCGTTGGTGCCCTGATCGGAACTCTGGTCACCGGCCGCACCCGCGATCTGTTCGGCAGCTACAACGCGGTGTTCGTTCCCCTGGCGGTGCTGACCGTGCTCGGCATGGCCATCGCCGGTGCCTGGCTGAAGCGCGAACGGGAAACGCAGGTGTAGCCCCCGGCGACGCCAGCCCCTTGGGAGCGGGAGCTTGGTCAGGCCTTCAGGGCGGCGCGGCCGATGCGGCGTGCCGCTTCCCGACCGCCGAACAGGTTGCGGGCCGCCGGGCCCAGCTGCAGCGCGGACAGCCCTCCCATCACATGCACGCGGGTGCCGGGCCAGCGCAGATCGTCCGTGAGCACCGGCCAGTCGTCGACCAACGCCAGGGGTCGCTGGTCCTGCAGCTGGCGCAGGAGCGGATGGTGCCTCACCCCCAGGTGATGGCCGGTGGCCAGCCAGAGCCGGTCGGCCTGATGGCGGCTGCCGTCGCGGCATTGCAGCTGCCACTGGCCGTGGCGCCAGCGGGCCGAGGCGATTTCACACCGGGCGTTGAGTTGCAGGACTCCGCACGCCCGCGCCTGCTGCAGCTGGCCGGCGATCTGGGGGGTGATCGAGCCACCGTCGCGGGCGGCCACCACCAGCTGACGCCGCCGATGCCAGCAGGGTTCCGCCCGAAAGCCCCGGAGGTGCCTGGGGCCCAGCCAGCCCGGATCGGCATCGAAGACCTTGTGGCGCAGCTCCCGCCGGCAGAGGAGGCTGACCCGGGCGCCGCGACGGATGGCGCCGAGGGCGAGGTGGGCGCTGGTCAGGCCGCCGCCGACGATCACCAGGTGCTGGCCCTCCAGGTCCCGGCAGGTGCTGAGGTCGATGTGCTGGCTGTGCTGCAGGGCTTCGGCCGGGTAGGGCTCGCGGATGGCTGTGGCCCAGTGGGGCAGCACCGGGGCGTCAGCACCCGTGGCCACCACCAGCCGCCGCGCCATCAGGAGAGAGCCGTCGCCCAGCACCAGCTCCATGCTTCCGTCACCGGCGGAAGCCAGTCGGATCCGCTCGAGTGAAGCGGCCTGCACCCGGTCGGCCAGCTGGAACTCGGCCACGACGCTGTGGCAGAAGTCGGCGAACAGCTGCGTGTGGGGCAGGCCGTAGGGACCCTCCAGCTCGCCAAGACGTTGCCGCTCCTGGGCGAAGCGGCGCAGGGCATGGGGATTGGGGTGGGGATGGTGGGGCGAAGGGGAACGCAGCCAGGGAATCTCGTAGCGGCCCATCTGGGCGTGCCAGCGGGCCAGCCAGCTGCCGCTGGGATCGAGCACCCGCAGCCGCTGGCGCCAGCGGGGGCGCTTCTGCACCAGCAGACAGCAGAGGGTCAGGGCCTGGGGACCGGACCCGGCGACCACCAGCTCAGCCACGGGCGGGCACCTCGCTGGGACGGCAGCGGCTGCCGAGGCCGTGGATCTCGAAGGTTCGGCCTCCGGCAGGACCTGGAGAAGCCTCCGCTGGCGGGGGCCCGGTGGCGGCCTGTCCGAGGTGGCGACAGCAGGGCGATCGGGGAGAGCCATCGGTCCGGGACAGGGGACCCCATCCCGCAGGAACGACAACCATTCTCACCCCTACTCCCGATCGGTGCCGAACGCGACAGTTTCGACCCGGGAATGCCATCAAGAATGAGAATGACTTTCATTCCTGACTTCATGGGCAGCACCGGCAGCGTCAGCGCCTGGGAGGAGGCTCTCCTGGTGGCGATGATCCAGTACCCCGTCCCCGTGATCAAAGGCCCCGCGGACATCCAGACCCAGGTGGATCAGATCTGCCAGGCGGTCGCCACCACCAAGGCCGGCTACCCCGATCTCGATCTGGTGGTGTTCCCGGAGTACTCCACCCAGGGACTCAACACCGCCATCTGGACCTACGACGAGATGCTGCTGCGGATCGACTCCCCCGAGATCGACCGCTTCCGCAAGGCCTGCAGGGACAACGACGTCTGGGGGGTCTTCTCCCTGATGGAGCAGAACGACGACCCCAGCCTGCCGCCCTTCAACACGGCCATCATCATCAATTCCCAGGGCGAGATTGCCCTGCACTACAGAAAACTGCAGCCCTGGGTGCCGATCGAACCCTGGTCGCCGGGGAACTACGGCATGCCGGTCTGTGAGGGGCCCAAGGGTTCCAGGCTGGCGGTCTGCATCTGCCACGACGGCATGTTCCCCGAACTGGCCCGGGAGGCCGCCTACAAGGGGGCCAATGTCTACATCCGCATCTCGGGCTACTCCACCCAGGTCAATGACCAGTGGATCTGGACCAACCGCACCAACGCCTGGCAGAACCTGATGTACACCATCTCGGTCAACCTGGCCGGGTATGACGGGGTCTTCTACTACTTCGGAGAAGGCACCGTCTGCAACTACGACGGCAACGTCCTGCAGCAGGGCCACAGAAACCCGTGGGAGATCGTCACCGCCGAGCTGTTCCCCCGCCTGGTGGACAAGGCGCGGGAGCACTGGGCTCTGGAGAACAACATCTTCAACCTGGGCTGCCGCGCCTATGTGGGCAAACCCGGTGGGGAGAAGGAGAACTACCTCACCTGGGTCAGGGATCTGGCCAACGGCTGCTACAAGCTCCCCTGGGACGAGAAGATCAGGATCCGGGACGGCTGGAAGTACTACCCGGAGGGCGTCAAGCTGGGGCCCATCAGCCAGGCCGGCCTGCCCGGCTGACCCAACCCCGGGCGGCCATGGCGGAGGAGCCTCAGGCCCCTGCCGCCACCAGCCCTGAGTGCCGGATCAGGGCCTCCGGGCTGGGGGGCCGGCCCCGGAAGGTCTCGAACACCTCACCGGGATGGCGGCTGCCGCCGAGGCTGAGCACCGTCTCGCGGAAGCGGCGGCCGGTGGCCTGGATCGCCGCCTCGTTCTCCAGTCCCACCTCCTCGAAGGCGCTGAAGGCATCGGCGCTGAGCACCTCGGCCCACTTGTAGGAGTAGTAGCCGGCGGAATAGCCGCCGGCGAAGATGTGGCCGAAGGAGCAGAGGAAGGCGTCCTCCTCGATCGGCTCCAGCACGGTGGTGGTGACGGCGATCTCCCGGCGCAGCTGCTCCGGTGTCCGGCCGCAGTCCGGCGTCCACTGGCTGTGGAGCCGCAGGTCGGTGAGGGCGAAGTGCACCTGGCGCAGGGTGGCGGCACCGCCCATGAAGGTGCGGGCGGCCTGGAGCTTGGCGAATTCAGCCTCCGGCAGCGGTTCGCCGCTCTGCCAGTGGCGGGCCATGCCCATGAGGGTGGCGTGGTCGTAGCACCAGTTCTCCATGAACTGGCTGGGCAGTTCCACCGCATCCCACTCCACGTTGTTGATGCCGGCCGCCTGGGGGCGCTCCACGGTGGTGAGCATGTGCTGGAGGCCATGGCCGAACTCGTGGAAGAGGGTCTCCACCTCTTCGAAGGTCATCAGGCTGGGGGTCTCACCCACCGGCGGGCTCTGGTTGCAGACCAGATAGGCCACGGGCAGCACGGGCTGGCCCGACCCGTCCAGTGAGCGCACCAGGCACTCGTCCATCCAGGCGCCGCCGCGCTTGCTGCCCGGACGGCTGTAGGGATCCAGGTAGAAGGCCGCCAGGGGCTCGCCGCTGCCGGCGTCATCGACGCGGAAGAAGCGCACGTCCGGATGCCAGACGGGCGCCTCGCCATCGGCCGGGCGGATGCGGATGCCGAACAGGCGGTCGCAGAGCCCGAACAGCCCATCAAGCACCCGAGGCAGGGGGAACCAGGGCCGCAGGGCCTCGCTGTCGAGATCGAAGGCCTCCTGGCGCCGCACCTCCGCCCAGAAGCTCACATCCCAGGGTTTGAGATCCGCCGCCTCGGCCGCCCCCTCGCGGGCCGCACAGGCGCGCAACGCCTCCAGTTCCTGAAGGGCCACCGGATGGGCGGCGGCGCGCAGGTCCTCCAGCAGGGCCTCGACTTCGGCGACCGAGCCGGCCATCTTCGCGGCCAGGCTCACCTCGGCCCAGGACCCGTAGCCCAGGCGCCGGGCCTGCTCCCGCCGCAGGGTGAGGATCCGCTCGATCGCCGGCCAGTTGCCGTCGGTCTTGCCCGAAGCCCGGCTCACGTGGGCCTTGTAGGCGATCTCCCGCAGGTCGCGGCGACGGCTGTACTTCAGGAACGGGCCGAAGCGGGGCATGTCGAGCCCCAGCAGCCAGGGCCCTTCGGCCGCCGAGGCCTCGCCATCGCCGGCGTCGCGGGCGGCCTGGGCCAGCTGCTCCTTGAGGCTCTCGGGCAACCCCTCCACCTCGGCCGGATCGCTGAGCCGCAGGGTCCAGGCGTTGGTGGCATCGAGCACCCGGTTGCCGAACGCGGTGGCCAGCTCCGCCAGCTCCTGGCTGGCGGCGTTGAAGGCCGCCTGGGTCTCGCCCTCCAGGCCCACGCCCCGCAGCTCCATGTCCCGCAGTTCGGCCGTCAGGATCCGCTCCTGGGTGGCATCGAGTCCGCCCTGGGCCTGGAGGCTGCGCAGCGCCTCGAACAGCACCCGGCTCTGGCCGGCCCGGTTGCCGAAGGCCACCACGGCCGCCTGCTGGCTGGCGTGGGCCTCGCGCAGTTCCGGGCTGTTGCAGACACCGTTGAGGTGGCTGACCACGCCCCAGCTCCAGCGCAGCCGCTCGCCCAGCCGGTGCAAGGGATCCATCACCTCCGCCCAGGCCAGGTTGCGGCCCTCGGCCGCCGCCGCCGCCAGATCCGCCTCCAGCCGATCGAGCTCCGCCTGCAGCGTGCTCAGCAAAGCGGGGATATGGGCCACCACCTGGTCGGGGGTGATGGCTTCGAAGCGGGGCAGGCCCTCGCCGGCCAGCAGGGCGGGGGGGCTCTGGAGGGTGGTGGTCATCGCCGGGCGGCCGCTTCGATGGAAGACCCCATTTCAGCCCACCCGGGCGCCGGGCGGCGGCTCAGCCCAGGGCGGCCATCCGTCCCATGGCCACGGCCCCGGTGCTGGCCAGCTCGGCCGCCAGACCATTGGTGCTGGCCTCGTAGAGATCGATCGCCACCCGCGGCCAGAAGCCGATCACCAGGGTGGGCACCAGCAGGGTGAGGCCGATCAGCAGCTCCCGGGGCTTCATGTCACCCACCACCGCCAGGGCCGGGATCCGGGGGCCAAAGAACACCCGGCGGCAGAGGGAGAGCAGGTAGACCGGGGTCAGCACCAGGCCGATGGCGGCCAGCACGATCGTGATTACCCGGAAGCCGACCGTGAAGCCGTCGTAGGAGGTGACCCCGAGGAACACGGTGATCTCGCTGATGAAGCCGCTCATCCCCGGCAGGGCCAGGGAGGCCAGGGAGCTGGCCAGGAAGAAGGCGAAGGTGATCGGCAGCACCTTGGCCAGACCGCCCATGTTGGGGATCGAGAGGGTTTCCGTGCGCTCGTAGAAGACGCCGGTGACGAAGAACATCGCCGCGGCGATCAGCCCGTGGCTGATCATCTGCAGCATGGCTCCGCTCATGCCCAGGGCATCGACGGCGCCGATGCCCAGCAGCACGAAGCCCATGTGGCTGACGGAACTGCAGGCGATCCGGCGCTTGACGTTGTCCTGGGCGAAGGCGTTGAGGGCCCCGTAGACGATGTTGATGATCCCCAGAACGATCAGGGCCGGGGCCAGCCGCAGATGCACCTCCGGCAGCATCTGGACGTTGAAGCGGAGCAGGGCGTACCCCCCCATCTTCAGCAGCACCCCCGCCAGCAGCATCGACACCGGCGCATTGGCCTCGCCGTGGGCATCGGGCAGCCAGGTGTGCAGCGGGAACATCGGCAGCTTCACCCCGAAGCCCACCAGGAAGCCCAGGTAACAGAGCAGGCCGAAGGTGCCGCCGGGGGAACGGGCCGCCAGTTCGCTGAGGTTGAGGGTGAAGGTGTCGCCCGAGAGGGCGAGGGCCAGGCCGCTGATCAGGATCAGCAGGGAAGCGGTGGCCGTGTAGAGGATGAACTTGGTGGCGGCGTACTGGCGCTGCTTGCCGCCCCAGATGGCGATCAGCAGGTAGACCGGCACCAGCTCCAGTTCCCAGGCCAGGAAGAACAGCAGGAAGTCCTGGGAGAGAAACACCAGGCTCTGGGCCGTGGCCTGCACCAGGAGCAGGGCGAAGTAGAGGCGGGTCTTGAGGCGGATGTTCCAGCTGGCCGCCACCGAGAGCAGGGTGACCAGGCCGCTGAGCACCACCAGGGGGGCGGAGAGCCCATCGGCGGCGAGCGACCATTCCAGGCCCAGGGCCGGCACCCAGGACACACGCTCCACCAGCTGCAGGCCGCCGAGGCCGGCATCGAAATGGCGGGCGAAGACCCAGAGAATCAGGGCCAGATCCACGCCGAGCACACCCAGGGCCAGGGTGCGGGGGAGGCGCGGGTCGCTGCCGTCACCAGGCAGCAGGGGCATCACCAGGGCGGCGGTGGCGGGCAGCAGCACGATCAGGCTGAGCCACGGAAAGCCGGCTTCGGTGACTCCGGAAGGCAGCGATGAGGACGCAAGCGAAAGCGGCAGGCTGGCGTCCATCACGGTGGGGTTCTCCAGGCAGGAAGTATGACGGGAGCCGCTGCCGCGTCGGCAGGGTGTCCCCTGGCGGCAGAGCCTATCAACTGGGTAGTTCTACTCACCGAGAACGGCCTGTGGGTGGCTCCCCTCGGGCAGGGGGTCCCAGCTGCTGCCGCCCTCCTGAAGCCCCAGCACGGCGCTGTGGCTGCTCACCCCTTCCCCCAGCCAGGCGCGGGTCATGGCCTCCCCCACCGCCGCTGCCCGCTGCTCGGGGGCCAGGGCCAGCAGGCTGGGCCCGGCGCCACTGATCACGCAGCCCCAGGCCCCGGCCTCCATGGCGGCCTCCCGCACGGCCCTCCCCCCCTGGATCAGTCCCCAGCGGTAGGGCTCGTGGATGCGGTCGTGCATGCCATCGGCGATCAGATCGCCGTTGCCCGTGCGCAGCCCCTGCAGCAGCAGGGTCAGCGCCCCCAGGTTCATCACCGCGTCGCTGATCGGGATGCTGCGCGGCATGGCGCGGCGCGCCTCGCTCGTGCTCAGGCGGATGGTGGGGATCGCCACCACGGCCTTCACCGCCGGGTTCCACTCGCAGCGCACCACCCGCCAGCGGTGGGAGGCGGCCCGCGCCGTCAGGCAGAGCCCGCCGAGCAGGGAGGGAACCACGTTGTCGGGATGGCCCTCGATGTCGATGGCCAGCTCCAGCAGCTTCTCGCGGCTGAGGGGCTCCCCCACCAGGGCATTGGCGCCGATCAGACCCGCCACGATGGCGGTGGCGCTGCTGCCCAGACCGCGGGCGGGGGGCACCGCCAGCTGCACCCGCGCCTCCAGGGCCACCGCCTCGACGCCCACCTCGCGCCAGACCCGCTGGGCCGAGCGGTAGACGAGGTTGTCGGAGCCGCCGCGCAGGTGGGCCCCCTCGGGGCCCTCGATGATCAGTTCGAACCGCTCGCCGCCCCCCTCGATCACCCGCAGCTCGAAGCGGTTGCCGAGATCCAGGGCGGCGCCGAGGCAATCGAAACCCGGGCCGATGTTGGCAGTGGTGGCAGGAACCGCCACCACCACCCCCTGGCCGATCTGGGGCCGGACCATAAGTGACCTGTCGTTGGGCTCAGTGTTGCAGCCGACCCTGAGGGGCGTGCCGGGCTCAGCCCAGCAGCATCCGGGCCCGGCAGGCGGCGCTGAAGGTGCCGACGCCTGGATCCACCACCGCGGTGATGGGCATCGGCTCCAGGGTGGGGCGCAGCCGGCCCTTGTTCAGGAACGGACCCAGGAAGGCCTCCGAGCGCAGGCTGGCCAGCAGTTTGGCGGCCGTGCCCCCCGCCAGCCAGAGTCCGCCGCGGCTCAGGCAGGCCAGGGCCAGATCGCCGCAGACACTGCCGTAGGCCCCGAGCCAGAGCTCCAGGGCGTCGGCCGCCAGGGGATCACCGGCGGCGGCGGCCAGGGCCACTTCGGCGGGCAGGTCGGCCCGGTCGGGCCCATCGCCGGCCTCGCTCCAGAGCCGGGCGGGGCCGCTGAGGGGATGGTCGCCGGCGGGGTGACGCCGCTCGAGCAGCCAGCGGGCCACGTGGCCCAGCCCGGTGCCGCTCACCACCCGTTCGATCGAGATCCGCTCCAGGGCCAGATCGGCCCTGAGCCACTGCTTCAGCTCCCACTCCGCCGCGGAACGGGGAGCGAACTCCCCGTGGGCCGCTTCACTGGGGATGGCCCGCAACCCCCCGGCAGCAGGGAGGCCCATGGCCACCCCCAGACCGGTGCCGGCCCCCAGCACCAGCAGCGGCGCCTGCGGATCCCGCTGGCCCTCGCGCACGGGAGCGGTCTGGGCGGCATCGAGATGGGGCAGGCCGTAGATGAGCACGGCGAAATCGTTGACCAGCTCCACCAGCGGCAGTCCGCAGCTGCGGGCCAGGCCGGCGGTGTCGAGCACCCAGGGGAGATTGGTGAGCCTGGCCTGCCCCCCCTCCACCGGACCGGCGACGGCAAAGCAGGCGGCGGCCGGAAGGCCGCCGGCCAACGGGCCGGCGGCGGCCAGGAAGTGGCGCACCATCGGGGCCAGGTCCGCCCAGTCCGCCGAGGCGAAGCGCTCCTCCAGCACCAGCTCGGGCCGCTCCCCGCCCGGCCGCCAGAGGCTGAGCAGGGTCTTGGTGCCGCCGATGTCGCCCGCCAGCAGGAGGCTCATGCCAGGGCCAGGGTGGCCAGCCGGCCGGCGTTGGCCGTGGTGGCGGCGGCCACCAGGGCATCGGCTGCGACGCTGCCCAGGTCCCCCTGACGGCGGCTGCGCAGGCTGACCGTGCGGGTTTCGGCCTCCCGGGCGCCGATCACCCCCAGCACCGGGATCTTCATCTGCTCGCCGTTGCGGATCAGCTTGCCGAGGCGATCACCGCTGTGGTCGATGCCGGCGCGGATGCCGGCGGCCGCCAGCTGGCCCCGCAGTTCTTCGGCCCAGGGAAGGGCGTCGTCGGTGACGGGCAGCAGCCGCACCTGCTCGGGGGCGAGCCAGAAGGGGAAATCGCCGGCGTAGTTCTCCACCATCACGCCGAAGAAACGCTCCAGGGAGCCGAAGATGGCGCGGTGGATCATGATCGGCCGGCAGCGGCTGCCGTCGGCGGCCACGTAGTTCAGATCGAAGCGTTCCGGCAGGTTGAAGTCGAGCTGGATCGTGGAGCACTGCCACAGCCGGCCGATCGCATCCTCGATCTTGAGGTCGATCTTCGGCCCGTAGAAGGCGCCGCCCCCCTCGTCGACCTTGTAGGCCCAGCCCTTGCGCTCCAGGGCCTCCACCAGGCCCGCGGTGGCCAGCTCCCACACCGCGTCCTCGCCGATCGACTTCTCGGGGCGGGTGGACAGATGGATCTCGTAGCTGCGGAAATCGAAGGTGGAGAGAATGCGCTCGGTGAGGTTGAGCACCCGCAGGATCTCATCGGAGATCTGCTCCGGCAGGCAGAAGACGTGGGCGTCGTCCTGGGTGAAGCCGCGCACCCGCATCAGCCCATGCATCACCCCGGGCCGCTCATAGCGATACACGGTGCCGAGCTCGGCCCAGCGGATCGGCAGTTCCCGGTAGGAGCGCAGCCGGCTGGCGAAGGTGAGCACGTGGAACGGACAGTTCATCGGCTTGAGCTGGTACTGCCGCTCGTCCACCGCCATCGGACCGAACATGCTTTCGCTGTAGAAGTCGAGGTGGCCCGAGGTCTTCCAGAGGCTGAGGTCGGCCACGTGGGGGGTGTAGAGGAGTTCGTAGCCGTCCTCGAAGTGGGCCGAGCGCCAGAAGTCCTCGATCAGCAGCCGCATGCGGGCGCCGCGGGGATGCCAGAACACCAGGCCGGCGCCGGCCTCCTCCTCGATCGAGAACAGATCCAGGTCGGTGCCCAGCCGGCGGTGGTCGCGGCGCAGGGCCTCCTGCTTGCGTCGCTGGTACTCGGCCAGCTGCTCGGGCGTCTCCCAGGCCGTGCCGTAGATGCGCTGCAGCTGGGCGCGCTTCTCGTCACCGCGCCAGTAGGCCCCGGCCACGCTTTCGAGGGCGAAGGCCTTGGGATTCAGCTCGCCGGTGTGGGCCACGTGGGGACCGGCGCAGAGGTCCCACCACTGGTCGCCCAGGGTGTAGAGGGTGATCGGCTCGTTGAGCCCCTCCAGGATCTCCAGCTTGTAGGGCTCGTTCTGGGCCCGGATCCGCCGCTCCGCCTCCTCGCGGCTCACCTCGATGCGCTCCAGGGGCAGCTTGCGGGCCATGATCTTGCCCATCTCCTTCTGGATGGCCTTGAGATCGGCGTCGGTGAAGGGTTCGGGGTTGTCGAAGTCGTAGTAGAAGCCGCTCTCGGTCCAGGGACCGATGGTGACCTGCGCCCGGGGGAAGAGCTTCTGCACCGCCATGGCCAGCACGTGGCTCATCGAGTGGCGGATCCGCAGCAGCTGGGGGCTCTCGCTCGTCTTCGGCAGCGCGATGGCGGCCGCCTCGGAGGGAGCGTCGCCGGCGGCGGCGGGACTGGAGGCCGGTGGCACCGGCGAAGGGGGCGCGGACGTCATGGAGGCAACCTGTTGAAGGCATGGTATCCAGGCCCATCGGTGCGGCCCCGGCCGGCGCTGACTCCGGGGACCGGAGCGGCCATCGATCGGCCCTAAGTTGGGGAGGTTGAGCACTGTGATGGCCGCCCGACCCACGCCAGGACCCGTCCAGGGCGCAGTGCAGCGGCCAGCCCCCGGCACCCCGGACGGGTCGGGGCTGAACCGGGCCGCCGAACGTCGCAGCGTCGCCCTCAGCTACCTGCTGTGGTGCACCTGCCTGGTGGGGCTGTGCGGCCTGCCGCGCTTCTACAACCGCAAGCCCCTGAGCGGCACCCTCTGGCTGCTCACCTTCGGGCTCTGCGGCATCGGCCAGCTGCTGGATCTGGTGCTGCTGCCCGACATGGTGCGCCAGGCCAACCAGTCGCTGCTGCTGGAGGAGGCCCTGGCGGGCCGCGACACGGCGGCCTACCCCCCGATCGAACGCCAGCTGCTCCAGCTCGCCCGCCGGACCGGCAAGGGCGGCTTCACCCTCAACGACGCCCTGCTGGAGCTCCAGCTGCCCCCCCAGGCCAACAGCAGCGTGGTCAGCGCCGAGATTGAGCGGCTGCTGCTCAACCACCTGCTGGATGTGGGAAACGACGAGCGGGGCCGGGTGGTCTACCGGGAGCCGTGAGAGCGCTCAGGCGCTGGTGAGGCGCCGCTGCCGCTCCAGTTCCCGCTGGTAGAAGCGCTGTAGCTCGGTGCGGCACTTCACCGGCTGGCCATAATGGCTGTCACCCGCCAGGGTCGGCAGGGAGGCCCATTCCGGCGCCAGCCGGGCCAGCACCTCGGGCGTCAGGCCCTGGCGGTCGAAGCGGCCCAGGGCGCCGCGCTGCTGGATCAGATGCAGGGCGGCCTGGTCCTGGCTGGCGGGGCCGAAGTCCCGGAGCCCGAGGCGTTCGGCAGCCATGTCCCAGGTGGTGGGCAGGAACTGGTAGGCACCGGCGGCGGCACTGGCGTAGCCGCGCCGCACCACGGTGTCGGGATGTCGGCTGAGGTCACCGAAGCGGTCCCCGCCATAGAGCACCCGGTAGCCGTCGTCGCTGCCGCCCAGCCAGGTGCCCTCGGCGTAGCGGATCGTGTTGAGCAGGGCCCGCCGCTCGGGGGTGATTCCGTAGGGGCCGGGGGCACTCGCCACCACCGGCCGGGCGGCGGGCAGGGGGGCTGGCCGGACCGCCGGCGCAGGGACGGGGGCGGCCGGGCGTTGCACCATCGGCAGCATCAGCAGCAGCACCAGGGTGAGCGGGCCCCGCTGGAGCGGCTTCGGCGGCGACGGCAGGGGGCGACGCAAGGGCAAGCGGTCGTCAGGGATCCATGACCCTGCTCAGGCCCAGCCCTTGGGCGCGACACCCCAGCGCCCGTACTGGACAGACCGGGGCCCGATGTGCTTGCAATCGCCGCTCGGGACACAGGCTTTCAGGAAAAATTCAGTCGGGAGCGGGGAGGCGAGGGAAACAGCCGGCCTACGGCCGCCCCGAACGGACAACCGTCACGCTCACGTTCACGCAGGGGAAACGATCAGCTGTCGTAATCAATACATAACGATTGATTCAAGCTTTTCCCGGGCCCCTTGCCAGCAGAACCGCGCCCCGATTTAATTCTGCGCCAGGAAACCGAGGGCACCCCGGACCCGCTGCAGGGTCGCGGCGGCCACGGCCGAAGCCCGCTCCCGCCCGTCCCTGAGCACCGCCTCGAGGTGAGCCGGATCGCTGCGCAGCTCCGCATAGCGCTGCTGCACCGGCCGCAGGGCCTCCACCGCAGCCTCCGTCAGCAGGGGCTTGAAGGCGCCCCAGCCCATGGCAGCGCACTCGGCCGCCGCCCGCTCGCGGCCCACGCCCGAGAGCAGGGCGTAGAGGCCGAGCAGGTTGTCGGCCTCCGGCCGCTCCGGGTTGGCGAACTCCAAGCCCATGACCGGATCGGTCTTGGCGCGCTTGAGCTTGCGGGTGATGACCTCGGGCGGGTCCAGCAGGGTGATGCGGGAGCCCTCGTTCGGGTCGCTCTTGCTCATCTTGCTGCGGCCGTCGGTGAGGCTCATCACCCGGGCCCCCTCCTTCAGGATCAGGGGCTCGGGCACCTTGAGGACGGGTCGCTCCGGGTCCGGCGCGTAGCGGGCGTTGATGCGCTGCTGGGCGATGTCGCGGGCCAGCTCCAGGTGCTGCTTCTGGTCCTCCCCCACCGGCACCAGATCGGCGTCATAGAGAAGGATGTCAGCGGCCATCAGCACCGGGTAATCCAGCAGGCCGGCCGACACGTTGTCGCCCTGCTTGAGCGCCTTCTCCTTGAACTGGATCATCCGCTCCAGCCAGTTGAGTGGCGTGACGCAGTTGAGCAGCCAGCAGAGCTCGCTGTGCGCGCTGACGTGGCTCTGCACGAACACCGTGGAGCGCTGCGGGTCGATGCCGCAGGCCAGGTAGAGGGCGGCGGTGGAGAGGGTGTCCTCCGCCAGGCGCTTCGGATCGTGGGGCACGGTGATCGCGTGCAGGTCGACCACGCAGAAGAAGGTCTCGTGGCTGTCCTGCAGAGCCACCCAGTTGCGGATCGCCCCCAGCCAGTTGCCCAGGTGCAGGGCCCCGGTGGGCTGCACGCCGGACAGCACCCGGGGCCGCGCCGTCCTGGCGCCGGTGTCGCTCACGCTTCGGGGGTGGCGTCGCCCTCGCTGTCGGCGGAGGCCATCGCCCCCTCAGCCGCCTCAGCGACGGCGTCCGGGGCCGCCACGGCCTCGGTGGCTTCGGCTTCAGATTCTGCCTCGGCGCCCGGAGCTTCCGCCGGGGCTTCGGCTTCGATCACCGCCACCGGAGCCGCGGGCCGGCTGGGCCGGGCGAAGGGGTCGATCCGGGGGCCACCGCCGCCACGGCCCACCTGGCGGGGTTGGCCATCGCCACCGCCCCGGCGGGGCTCACCCC
>NZ_JAYGHZ010000007.1:0-20654 GCF_034931285.1 Synechococcus sp. BA-120 BA3 | reverse complement strand
CCCTGGCGGAGGCCTACGGCTGCTTCCGGGGCCTGTTCTCCCCCGCCGAGACCGGCCGCCTGCTGGCGCACTGGGGATTCCGTCCCGAACCCGCTGCCATCGGGGCGGCGACCGGCTCCGGCGGTGGCGAACCGCCGGGGGGCCGCGAAGGGGTGGCCTGGCTGGAGGGCACCCGCTACCTGCGCAACCAGCTGCTCCCGGACAGCGATGGGATGGCGATGGCCGCCGGGCTGGAGCTGCGCCTGCCCCTGGTGGATGCCCAGCTGCAGCGCCGGCTGGCCCCGATCCCCGCCGCCCTGCGGCTGGCGGAGGGCAAGCAGCTGCTGGCCCGCAGCGTGCCGGAACTGCCCGACTGGTTCCTGAACCGCCCCAAGCAGGGGTTCCGCTTCCCGTTCCAGCTGTGGCTGGACGACCCGGCCTCGCCCCTGGCCCTGCGGCTGCCCTCCACACCCCGGGGGATCGACCTGACGCCCTGGTACCGGCGCTGGAGCCTGATGGTGCTGCAGCACTGGCTTGAGGTGCACCTCGGGCTCAGCCTGCCGCCAGCCCCCCGCCCGTGAGCCGGTTCCCGGCGTGGCCGATGACGATTGCCGGGGTGGCTCAGGAAAGGTCGCCTAGAATCCCGCCGCCGGCGGACGTCGTCTGCGCGGTGTCATCCGCTGCCCATCTCCATCCCTTGATCCGGTCCATCCCTTGATCCGGCCGTCCGACCGGGGATGTCGAGGCCGTCCGGATGGTGGGGACCATCGGAACAGCCCCAGCGCCTCTGGTCCGGACAGGGTTCCACTGCCCCCCCATCGCGGGACCGCTCCCCTCCAGACCGTCCTCCACCCGCCATCCGGTTCCGCAGCTCCATGACGCTCATCCTGGGGATCAATGCCTTCCACGCCGATGCGGCCGCCGCCCTGGTGCGAGACGGGGTGATCGTCGCCGCCGCCGAGGAGGAGCGGTTCCGCCGCATCAAGCACTGGGCCGGCTTTCCCAGCGAGGCCATCGCCTGGTGCCTGGCCGATGCCGGCGTCGGGCCGGCCGACCTCGACCACATCGCCATCAATTCCCAGCCGGGGGCCCACCGCTGGCGCAAGGTGGCCTACACCCTGGGGCACCGCCCGGATCCCCGTTTCCTGATCGCCCGCTGGCGCAACAAGCGGGAACGGGCCGATCTGGGCCAGCAGCTGGCCCAGGCGTTCCCCGGGGCGCCGATCCGGGCGCAGCTGCATTTCGTGGAGCACCACCGGGCCCACCTGGCCTCGGCCTTCTTCGCCTCGTCGTTCGAGGAAGCGGCGGTGATCTCGGTGGATGGCTTCGGCGACTTCGCCAGCGGTGCCTGGGGCCATGGCCAGGGCAACCGGCTCAGCCTCGATGGCCAGATCTGGTTCCCCCACTCGCTCGGCGCCTTCTATACGGCGATCACCCAGTACCTGGGCTTCCCCAACTACGGCGACGAGTACAAGGTGATGGGGCTGGCGCCCTACGGCCAGCCCACCCGGATGGAGGCGATGCGCCGCATCGTCCGGCTGCAGGATGACGGCACCTACCGCCTCGATCTGCGCTACTTCCTCCACGCCACCCAGAAGCTGCCGCACCAGTGGAGCAACGGCGCTCCTGTGGTGGGGAGCCACTGGAGTGCGGAGCTGGAAGCCCTGCTCGGGCCCGCCCGTCGGGCGGATCAGCCCCTCGAGCAGCAGCACATGGACATCGCCCGCTCGGCCCAGGCGATGTACGAGGAGGCCTTCTTCCACCTGCTGCGGGCCCTGCACCGCAACCACCCCAGCGACCAGCTCTGCATCGCCGGGGGCTGTGGCGCCAACTCGGTGGCCAACGGCAAGGTGACCCTGGCCACCCCCTTCCGCCGCGTCTACGTCCAGGCGGCCGCGGGCGATGCGGGGGGCGCCCTCGGCGCCGCCCTCGAGGTCTGGCACGGCCTGGGCGGGCCCCGCTCCATGCCGATGCGCCATGCCTACCTGGGCAGCCAGCCGGCCCCCGGCGAGGTGGAGGATCTGCTGGCCAGAGCGGACACCCGCACGGCCCTGGAGCAGGCCGGATGCAGTCTGCAGCGGCCGGAGGAGGGGGACCTGTGCGAGCAGGTGGCGTCGGCGATCGCCGACGGCCTGGTGATCGGCTGGTTCGACGGCCGCATGGAATGGGGCCCCAGGGCCCTGGGCCACCGCTCGATCCTCGGCGACCCCCGACGCGCCGACATGAAGGACATCCTCAACCTCAAGATCAAGCGCCGGGAATCGTTCCGCCCCTTCGCCCCTTCGGTGCTCGCCGAGGCCGTGGGCGAGTGGTTCAGCCTCGACGGGGAGGTCCCCTTCATGATGCAGGTGTACCCGATCCGCGAGGAGCAGCGGTCCCGCATCCCGGCCGTCACCCACGTGGACGGCAGCGGCCGGCTCCAGACCGTCAATGCCGCCGACAACGGCCGCTACTACCGCCTGATCCGCGCCTTCGCCGACCTCACCGGGGTGCCGATGGTGCTGAACACCTCGTTCAACGAGAACGAACCGATCGTCTGCACCCCCGCCCAGGCCCTCGACTGCTTCCTGCGCACCCGCATGGACCTGCTCGTGCTCGGCGACGTGCTGATCCGCCGGCAGGGGTGAACGCCACGCCGCCACCCGGCCCCGCCAGCGGCGTCCCCGGGCTCAGCCTGATCGTTCCCACCCTCGATTCCCACCACCTGCTGCCGCGGCTGGTGAACTCCCTGCAGCGCCAGAGCTGGCCCCACTGGAAGGTGCTGTTCATCGACGGGCCCAGCGGAGCGGAGCACCGGGCCTGGCTGGAAGCCCTCTGTCACCGGGACCATCGCTTCCGCTGGCAACCCCAGGACCCGGCCCTTCCCGGCATCTTCGGGGCGATGAACCAGGGCTTCCGCGCCGCACCCCCGGAGGACTGGCTGCTGTTCTGGGGCAGTGACGACTGGGCACCTTCCCGCACCGTGCTCGAGGAGGCCATGGAGGCGACGCAGCGGGGCCCCCGCGGGGGAGAGCCGCCGGATCTGGTGGTCTGCAGCGGTCGCTATGCGGGCAAGGGGCCGGACGGGGCCACACGGCTGGGGCGGCGCACCGCCTTCTCCAGCTGCAGGGCCTTCCGACTCAGTCTGTTCCTGGGGTCCACCCCCCCCCACCAGGCCACCCTGATCGGCCCCGGGGCGCGGCGGCGCCTCGATCATTACGCCGAAGCCTTCCGGCTCTCCGCCGACCTCGACTACTTCCTGCGCCTCAGCACCAGCCGGGACCTGGCCGCGAAGGGCCTGGGTCTGGAACTGGTCCACATGGGCGAGGCGGGGGCCAGCGGCCAGCAGACCGGCCGTCGCCTGCAGGAGGTTGCCCTGGCCTATCGACGGGCCTTCGGCTGGCTCTGGGGCCTCCCCTTCGGCCTGCGCTACGTCCGGCGGCTCTGGAGCCGCCGGCCCGGGGCGGAGCAGGGGCGGAAGCCCGCCAGACGGGACCGATAAGCTTGACCAGGCCTGCGCAGCGAGTCCCTTGCCCGAGGAGGAGAGGCCACCTGGGGCCGAGCGGGAACCGCAGCGGCAACGGGTCCGCAAGAAAAAGCCACGGCAGCGGGAGGGCTCGCTGCTGCAGCGGCTCTGGTGGAACCGGAAGACCCGGCTGGGGATCCTGGCCCTTGGCGTCGCCGGGGGCCTCGCCTGGTTCTTCGCACCCGCCTGGCAGGGGACGCGGGGCGGCTCCCCCCGGCCCCCGCGGCAGGCCATGGCGAGCGTCCCGAGGGGCCCCGCCACGGGCCCGGACGTCATCTCCGCCTTCATCGAGGATCCCTGGCGCAGCCAGTCCGCCATGCTCCTCTGGCGGGATCGGCCGGGCGCCTACCTGGTGCTGCAGGGCAACGCCGAGTACCAGGCCATCACCCAGAACCATCTCAAGGACCGCCAGCTCTGGCCCCGGGATACCTCCAGGATCGTGCGGCTGCTGCCGGGCTGCGACACCGTGGGGCAGGTCACCCACCTGGCCAGGCTGCTGGAGAAATGGCCCAAGCAGGGCCGCCTCACGATCGTGACCGCCCCGACCCACATGGATCGAACCCTGGCGATCGCCCGGATCGTCTATGCGGGGACCGGCTGGCAGGTGGGCAGTTCCGACGCCGAAACCGGCGACCTGCGGCCCGAATCCCAGCTGCGCCTCTGGCGCGACCAGCTGCGCGCCTCCCTCTGGCGCCTCACCGGATGGGATGGTCGTCTCGACGGCAACGACTGCGTCTGATCCCCTTGGTCCCCCCCATGCCTGCGCCGATCACGCTCTTCGGGGCCACGAGCCCGAGCGGCCAGGCCCTGATCGCCCTGGCCGGAGGGCGGGAGCTGGTGGTGGCGGGTCGACGGGCACCGCTGCCCTCGGCCGGCGGCGGCGAAGCACCGCCGTTCCTGCGGCTCGACCTGGAGGACAGCGGCGCCGGGGCTGAGGTGCCGGCGGGGCTGCTGGTCAGCTTTGCCCCGATCTGGTCGTTCGCCCCCTGGCTCGACCGCTGGGCCCGCCGCGACCCGGCCGGCTTCACCCGGCTGCAGGGGGTGGTCGCCTGCTCCTCCTCTTCGGTGATCACCAAGCGCTTCGCCGCCAATCGCTTCGACCGCGATCTGGTTCAGCGGCTGCGGCAGGCGGAGGACTCGCTGAGCCGGACGTGCGACGCCCACGGCCGCCCCCTGCGGATCCTGGCCCCCACGCTCATCTACGGCCAGGCCGGTCCACTGGGCGATCGCAACCTCAGCCGGCTGCGCCAGCTGCTGCGCCGCCTGCCCCTGCTGCCCCTCCCCGGCGAGGGAGGACTGCGCCAGCCGATCCACTGCCGCCAGCTGGCCGCCGTGGCCCTGCACCTGGCCGACCGTCTGGCCGAGGACGGCTTCGATCCGTCCCAGCCGGTGCACCTCCCCCTCGGCGGCGACGACACCCTGAGCTACGCGGCCATGCTGCGGCGCCTGCAGGAGGCGACCGACCCGGGGGACCGGGCCCGACGCTGTCGCCTGCTGCCGCTGCCGCCGCGCCTGTTCCTGTCCCTCGCCTCACTGCTGCTGCTGCTCTCCCCGAAGCGCTTCGAGGCGGTGCTGCGCATGGGCGCCGACCTGGCCGGCTTCACGCCGGCCCACCGCCTCGTGGGGGGATCCCCTGAGCCCTTTCCCGTTCTGCCCCTGGTGCCATGACCCCCCAGCACGGCCCGGCCTTCCTGCTGCTGGGCGCCGGCCTCGGCGCGCTGCTGCTGCACCGGCTGCTGCCCCTGCTGCGGCAGCGGCTGGTGGATCAGCCCAACGCCCGCAGCTCCCACCAGCGGCCCACCCCCAGGGGCGGGGGGCTGGCCTTCGTGCTCGTCGGCAGCGGACTGGCCCCGTTCGCCGGGGAGGGCTGGCCGGCCTGGGTTCCCCTGATCGGCCTGCCGCTGGCGCTGGTGGGCCTGCTGGACGACCGCCTCGATCTGCCGGCCGCCTGGCGCTACGGCGTGCAGATCGCCACGGCCCTGGCCCTGGTGGCGATCACACCCCTGGCCCTGCCCTGGTGGCTGGTGCCGGTGGCGGTGTTCGCGGCCACGGCGGTGATCAACTTCGTCAACTTCAGCGATGGTCTCGACGGGCTCGTTGCCGGCTGTGCCGCGGTGCTGCTGATGGTGGCCGCTCTGGCGATGGACCCGGATGGAGGCAACGCCCTGCTGCCGCTGATCGGGGCCCTGCTGAGCTTCCTGGCCTGGAACTGGAGCCCGGCACGAGTGTTCATGGGGGATGTGGGCAGCACCTTCCTGGGGGCGGTGATCGCCGGGATGGTGCTGCAGCAGGCCACGCCAGCCCTGGCCCTGGGCCTGCTGCTGGCGGGATTCCCGCTGCTGGGCGACGCCTGCCTCTGCGTCCTGCGCCGCCTGGCCGCGGGGCAGCCCATTTTCCAGGCCCATCGCCTGCACCTCTACCAGCGCCTGCATCAGGCCGGCTGGCCCCATGCCCAGGTGGCCCTGCTCTACATCGGCGCCACTGCCCTGCTGGGGGCGGCCCTGCTTGTGGGGGGCCTGCCTCTGGAACTCGGCCTGCTGCTGCTGGAGCTGGGTCTGGGCCTGTGGCTCGATCGGCACCAGGCCGTCCCCTTCTCCCCCTGAATGGGCAGTAACGTCGGATGGCGCAGGTATGGCCACCGCCATGATCCATTCCGACATCACACTATTGGTGTGTGTGAATGACGATCTCCATGGGATTGCCTAGCGTTGGTTCGTCCAGCCGGCTCCAATTTCTTCCGTCATTCATCCCTTGGCCGCCTGTTCGCTTGAGCAGAAGACCTGCACGTGCAAGTCATCGACGCAAGACATCGAGACAAGGCATTCACACAAGGCATTGACGCAAGACATCTCTGGCGGGCACCCAACCAGACATCGATTTCTTCGTTTCGCCGCACCTTTTCTATCACCGTTTCATCATCTGAGTCCTCGATCACCGCCGAACTGAACGCTTGATCCCCCAGCTCTCATTACTTCGTTACGTTCAGAAGCAGCTGCTGGCCCGCAGGCTGCTCCTGGTGGTGTTCGATGGTCTGATGATCGTCGCCTCCTATCTCGGCGCCTTCATCCTGCGTCTGCCCGACGCCGCCACCTTGAAGGGCTTCATGCCCTCCACGATCCTGCTGCTGCCCCTGGCCGTGATCACCGGCCTGCCGGTCCTGGTGGTCTCGGGCTGGTATCGGGGGCTCACCCGCTACGCCGGCAGCCATTCCCTCTACGGCCTGGTGCCCCGCTCCGGCGCGATGGTGCTGATCCTCCTGTTGAGCAGCACCCTGATCGGCGGTGCCCAGCCACCACGATCCTTCTGGATTCTCTACTGGCTGCTGTTCACCGGCGGGGCGATCGCCAGCCGCATCGTCCTTCGCGACGTCCTCGTCCATCACCTTGACCAACGGGAGAACCACTCCCCCAGCCGCTCCCAGGGAGACGGCACCCTGATCTACGGCGCCGGCGCCTCCGGGATGGGTCTGCTGCTGGCCCTGCGCAACGACCCCCGCTTCCGCATCGTCGGCTTCCTCGATGACGCCGAGGGCCTGCAGGGGCGGACCCTCCAGAACATGGCCATCCACTCGCCCCTGCGGCTGCCCCGTCTGATCGACCGGCACGGCGTCCGCAAGGTCCTGCTGGCCATGCCGACCATGTCGCGGCGGCGCAAACGGCTGCTGGTGGATCAGCTCACCCATCGGGGACTGGAAGTGCTTTCGATCCCCTCCCTGGCCCAGATGGCCACGGGCCAGAGGATCGTCTCCGACCTGCAGCCGGTGGCGATCGAGGATCTCCTCGGCCGCGAACCCTCCAACCCCGACCCGGCGCTGCTCAAGGCCGGCGTGGAGGGGAAAGTGGTGCTGGTGACGGGTGCCGGTGGCTCCATCGGCAGCGAGCTCTGCCGCCAGGTCGTGGCCCTGGGAGCCTCCCGGCTGCTGCTGGTGGAGCGCAACGAATTCGCCCTGTACGCCATCGAGCGGGAGCTCGGCTCCCAGCCAGGCGGTGTCGAGCTCCATGCCGTCCTCGGGGATGCCTGTGACGCGGCGCGCCTCACCCTGATCTGCCGGCAACACCGGGTCGACACGATCTTCCATGCCGCCGCCTACAAGCACGTTCCCCTCGTGGAGGCCAACCTCTGCGCCGGCATCGCCAACAACATCGGCGCCACCGAGGCCGTGATCGCCGCCACCCGGGCCTCGGGCGTGAGCCGGCTGACCCTGATCTCCACCGACAAGGCCGTTCGCCCCACCAATGTCATGGGCGCGAGCAAGCGCATCTGCGAACTGCTGATCCAGGCCGCCGCGGCCGAGATCGAGGCTGGTGGCCCGATCCTCTCGATGGTCCGGTTCGGCAACGTGCTGGGCTCCTCAGGCTCGGTGATCCCCCTGTTCCATCAGCAGATCTCCAGAGGTGGACCGGTCACCGTCACCCATCCGGCCATCACCCGCTATTTCATGACCATCCCGGAGGCCGTCCAGCTGGTCCTGCAGGCCACCGGCATGGCCATCGGCGGTGATCTCTTCCTGCTCGACATGGGCGAGCCGGTCCGGATCGCCGACCTCGCCCGCCAGATGATCGAGCTTTCCGGACTGCGGGTGCGCGACGAGCACAACAGCGACGGGGACATCGCCATCCTCTACACCGGTCTGCGGCCCGGCGAGAAGCTCTACGAGGAGCTCCTGATCAGCGCCGCCGACCAGCCCACCCAGCACCCGCTGATCCGCAGGGCCACCGAACCCCATCGGGACAGCGACCAGCTCAGGCCCCTGATTCAGCAGCTGCATCAGGCGCTGGCCCAATGGGACGAAGCCACCACGAGCCTGCTGCTGCGGCGCCTTGTCCCGGAATACGATCCAGATGAGGGCCTGGCGGCCTCTCCTCTGGTCGACGCCCTGGCCCGATGAACAACAGCATCGAGCGACTCTTCAGCAGCCTCCTTCAGAGGATTCCACCGGCCTGGCGGGCCGTGATCCCGGCCGTCCCTCCGCCCACACCTCGCAACCTCTGGCTGGCCCTGGCCGCGGCCGTGGCGGTCCAGAACATCGCCGTTTTCCAGAGCAGCCAGAGCGAGCACATCACCGTGTTCGCCGTGCTGGTGTGGGGAGGGGCGGTGATCTGCATGGAGGACCAGTTCGAGGACCTCCGGCCCCGGCCGGCCCTAGGGGGGCTGCTCATCGGCAGCCTGCTGCTGATCTGGGTTCTGGCCCGCTCGGCCCTGATCCTGCACTGGGACGGTGTTCTGTTCGCCCTGGCCCCGATCGGCGGTCTCAGCCTGGGTCTGATGGCGGAGAGACCCGGCAGCCTGGGCCGTTTCCGCGATCCGCTGCTTTGCCTGATGCTGCTGCCAAGCTTCGCCCTGCTGATGCGAACCCTGCCGGAAGAACCGATCAGCCTGCTCACCGCCAGCCTGTCCGGGCTGTGGCTGAGCGTGCTCGGACTCGACGTGACCGTGAACGCCCGCAGCGTGCTGCTCCCCGGCGGCGGCGTACGGGTGCTGGGCCCCTGCAACGGGGTGGACCTGATGGCCCAGATCCTCTGCGTAGGCGTGATCTTCCTGCTGGCCTTTCCGATCCGCTCCTGGGCCAGCCGCTCCGTGGTGCTGCTGGTGGCGCCGGTGATCGGCCTGGTCTGCAACACCTTCCGGATCGCGCTGCTGGCGGTGTTCGCGGGCAACGGCCACGGCAAGGGCAGCTGGCTGTTCGATTTCTTCCACGAGAGCACCGGCTCCCTGGTCTTTTCCGGTGTGGCGGTGTTGATCTTCGGCATGGTCTACATGCGGCTGCTCGAGCGGGAGCTGCCCCCCCTGCCCGCCCCGCCGCAACCGGGGGAAGGAGCATGATCACCCCTCCCCTTCTGGTGCGGTGGTACGGCACGCTCGCCGTCGCCGCAGCCCTTCTGGCGACCCAGGCGATCCTGCTGCCCCGCTGGCCCGCGGCTCCGCGATCCCTGCCGGCTGAGCAGCTGGAGGCGGCACTGCGAGGGGCCCAGTTGCTGCCGGAAACAGCTCCCGCCCCTGCCCCCCCCTGGACGGCGAAGCGCAGCTACGAACTGGCCACCACGGCGCCGGTGGTCCTGCCGCTGCAGGAGGGGTTCGAGCTGACGCTGATGGGCGGCGTGGTGCGGCAGCGTTTCAACTTCCAGACCGCTGTCATCGGCCGGGACCAGGCCAGCCTGAAACTCAGCCAGCGCCGCCTGATCGGCACCCCGGTCCCGACGGCCACGGGGCTGACCCAGGATCGCCCCACGCTCCAGACCTGTCTGGTGCCAGGCCCTGAGCCGGAGAAGCCCTTCGGGGTCACCCGTGAACAGCTCACCACTCTCGTCGATCGTCTGGCGGTCGGTCGGGAGGCCGCCGTGGAGAGGGTGATCGGGCTGCAGCCCCATCGCACCTATGCCTGCACCCTCATCAGCCTGCGCGGGCCCAAGGGGAAGCGACCCTCCGACCGCCTCTGGCAGCAGGTGCTGGCCCTGGTGACGCCGGTGCTGCGAACCCAGACGTGAGCGCAGCCGACGAGCGCCACCCGTGGAGAGCACGCTGATGATCGGCCCCCTGCGGCGGTTGCTCCAGCGTCTGAGGCCGTACGACGGGCCCCTGCCGCCGAGGCCGGAGAGCTCCCTGCCCTGCAGCTGGGTGCTGACCGGTCAGCTGGCGATCGGTCCCATGCCCCGCACGGAGCGGCATTGGCAACAGCTGCAGGAGGCCGGGATCCGCAGCCGCTTCAGCTGCTGCTACCCGGAGGAGGAAAGTGCCCTGATCGTTCCCCCCGGCTGGAGGAGCGACCGGATCTCCCTGCCTGACCACAGGCAGCAGGAGCCCATGCGGCAGGAAAGGCTGGCCCTGGCCCTGGCGAGGGCAGAGGAGCTGGTGAACCAGGCCGCTCCCATCTATCTGCACTGCATGGCGGGGTACGAACGCTCCCCCCTGCTGGCCGTTGGCCTCACCGCCCGACTGCGCGGGATTGATCCGCTGGCGGCCCTGGCCTGGGTGCGTCGCTGCCACCCGATGGCCATGCCCATCTACGACCACCTGGTGATGCTGGAAACCCTGCTCACAGCTCGCCCAAGCCATGGCGACACGTGGCAGACGGGGCCGGTGGAGCCCCTCCTTGGAGGGGGGAAGGACCCCTGAGAGGGGGCCCTCAACGGCGTCGAAGACGGAGAGGCTAGGGAACCCTCAGCCCCTGTTGCCAAATCGCTTGCGCAGCCATCCCATCGGACCGCCACCACCATCGGTGGAGGGGCGATGGCGGCGGGAAGGAACCCTCTCGACGGGAGGCAGGGAAGTGGGGGAGCCGGCGGTGGGGCCGATGCCGCCGTTGGTGGCACCGGGCTCTGGCGTCTGGGCCTCATCGTCCCGGTAGTAGGTCTTGACGTCGGATTCGCCCTCGTTGAATCGGGCGGCGATGTAGGAATTGGTCGCGGCACCCTTCATGTAGCTGTCGCGATAACGCTGCACATAACTGCCGAATCCGCCCGTGGAAGGCTCGCTGGCACTCTTGGCGTAACCCGACGCCGAAGCGTAGGCGTAGTGGTAGTAGTAGCCGTATTCGTAGCCGTAATCGTTGAGGCGGCTGGGGAAGTTGACCTGGTTGCAGATGATGCCCAGGACATCCACACCGGAGGCCCTGATGCGGCGACTGGCCTGGGGAGCCAGTTCACGACTCACCTTGCCGAGGCCCACCAGGAACAGAATGCCGTCAAGCTTCTCTCCCAGCAGGATCGGATCAGCCAGCATCAGACAGGGAGGCGCATCAACGACGATGATGTCGTAGCCGGGAAGGGCACGAATCTCGTCCATGACTTCCTTGCAGCGGCTGGAGTTGAGCAGCTTGGCCGGGTCAGGCGGCTTCGGACCGGCCGACAGCACATCCATGTTCTCGGCGATGGAGTGGATGAAATCGGTCGGTTTGCGCGTCGAGTCCGACAGCAGCGTGGAGAGGCCGTCGCCCTGTTCCACGCCCAGGTAGCGCGCCTGCATCGGCAGCCGCATGTCCGAGTCGATGACGAGCACCTTGAGGCCGAGGTCGGCCAGGGTGCGGGAGAACACCGCGACCGCCGTGGACTTGTCCTCCCCCTGGGTGGAGGAGGTGATGCCCACCATGCGGATGCTGCTGTCGGCGCGGAGCAGACGGAAGGTGGTGAACAGGCTGCGCAGCGACTCCTTGATGGCGAAGCGCTCGCTCGACGACATCTTGGAAATGCTGGTGGCGATGTCGACACCTGGCTCCAGGGGCAGGTAGGGGATCAGTCCCAGGACCGGCAACTGGAGATCCTTCTCAACCTCCATCGGGGTGTGGAAGACGTTGTCGGTCCGCTCCCGGAGAATGGCGGCGCCGAGACCGGCCAGCAGGCCGATCATGATGGCCCTCAGCAGGTTGCGCTGGATGTTGGGCTCCACCGGACTGCTGCCGAAATCCGGGGGTCCGATCACCTCCCAGGGGGAGATGGAACGGGCCATCTCCAGCCGGTAACGCTCCCTGGCCTGGATGTAGGAGGAATACTGCTCCCTGGCGATGGAAAGCCGCTGGTTGATGTTCTCGAACTCCGACAACTTCTGGGGATTGTTCCGGAAGTTCTCGCTCAGCAGAAGGATCTGGCGGTTGATCTCATCCTGCTGGGCCACGTTGGCCAGCAGCCTTGCCTTGACGGCGTCAGCGGCCTGCCGCTGGACGACGGGAAGCAGCTGGTTACGCCGGGCCAGCAGGGACTGGACGATCGGAGAGTTCTCCTTGAAGGTGCCCTTGGCGGTGGCCAGCTCCTGCTCGAACTGGTTGAGGAGGTCGAGGGGGGTTTTGGCACCGCTGGCGGTGTCCACACTGGAGGTGCCGCCTCTGCCAGGCACCAGAACGGTGTTACGGCCGAGCTGCTCAAGGGCGGTGGGGGCGCCGCTGGGGGTGAACTGCAGCTTGCCCGTCTGGATGGACTTCAGCTGGCTGTCCAGCTGCACCTGTTCGTTCTGGAGGGTGCGCAGCTGGTTGACGAGCCCTTCGCGGGCCCCGAGGATCTGGCTGGCGGCTGCGGCCGGGTCAACGAAATTGTTGCGCTCACGGAACTTGAGCATCTCCTGGGAGAGCTTCTGAACCCGCTCCTCGATCGCAGGGGCCTGCTCATCAAGGAAGCGGACGCCGGAATTGACGGCCGCCTGGCGCTGGGTCAGGGAGAAGGCGGTGTAGTCCTTGGCGAGCTGGCGCAGGATCGCCTTGCCCTTGGCGGGATCAGCCCAGCGCAGGGAGACGTTAAGGACGTTGTCGACCCGGGCCGATTCCTGGTTGATCGACAGGTTGCTCTCCAGGGCCCGGAGCGGCACGCCCTGACGCTGGGCGACCGGCCCGAGCAGCAGGGGGCTGCGCATTAGAACGATGAGGCTGGGCACATCGGTCTTGATCTCGCTGCGGGCGATGGACTCGACGGAACCACCGCCGCCGCCGCCCGGGGTGTCGAAGGGGTTGCTGATCTGCATCTGGAATCCCCCCTGGTAGACGGGGGAGAAGATGCGCTGACGCAGGGTGTTGATCGCCAGCACCCCGGTCACCACGGCGAAGGTGATCAGGAAGATGGATTGGCGGCGCTTGACCGTGCGGACGAGCCCCCCGAGGCCGCCGCCGCCCGACTGACCCTCGCTGATGGGGCCGAGGGGGCTCTGCTGCGACGAATCGAACCCGCTGGAACCGGGACCACCCTGGGCGGGCAGGGACAGCGGGCGCGCGGTTCCACCCGGAAAGGTCTCAGGAGGAGCACCCGTCGTTGTCACGTTATGAACCGCAGGGAAAGTTGTACCGATCATAATGGCAACTGGCAAAGAATGGCCCCTTGACTTGGGCGTCTATGGTGGTAATCCGATTAATGTCCTTCGGTGGCTTCTCCTCCCAGAACATCCGTACGCCAGGGATCTGCACCAACTGACGGATCCTCCCGTCGGAAGAGTGTTCGCCGCTTGATCCGACGGCGTCTTTCTGCCTTTGGCGTGCTGGGCCTTGCCGGTGTGATGGCGGCCCCGACGGGCCTGAAGGCCTCCGTGCCCCAGGGGGTGGCCCCCCATTCGCCCTGGCGGGGGGCCGCAGCCGTGAGCGCCGCGCCCCCTGCCGGCCCCGCCTCTTCGGCGCCGCTGCCCCTCACAGTCACGGAGGTCTACAACGATCTTTACGTCCTCGGCCCCGGGGATGGCCTCCAGCTCACCTTCACCGATCCCTCCGCCTCCGCCATCGGCGGCTCGGTCGCCATCCTTCCCGACGGCACTTCAACCCTCTCGCTGCTGGGTTCGGTGCAGCTCACCGGACTGACCATCGGCCAGGCCACACGGTGGCTCACCTCGCTTTACGCGAAGCAGCTGGTGCGGCCAGAGCTGATCCTCAGCCTCGTCTCGCCCCGCCCCGTGAAGGTGACCATCATCGGCGAGGTGGGGCGTCCGGGCCTCTACCCCCTGGCCTCCTTCTCCACGCCGGTTTCAGCGATCCAGACCGCCGGCGGCGTCACCCTGAACGCGGACATCCGCAAGGTGCTGCTCCGGCGCCTGGCCGGTCCCGATGGCAGCCAGAAGCAGACCGTCCTGGACCTGGCCCAGGTGTTCCAGGTCGGCAACCAACGGCAGAACCCGATCCTGTTCGACGGCGACACGATCGTCGTCGCCCGCACCGAAGACCTGATTCCGGAGGAAATCCTCCAGATCGGAGCCACCAACCTGGCCCCCGCCACCATCACCGTCTCGGTGATCGGCGAGGTCCGCAGTCCCGGCACCCTCAGCCTTCCCGCCAACACCCCCCTGGCCGAAGCCATCTTCCGGGCCGGCGGGGCGGAGAACTGGCGGGCCAACAAGAACGACATTGAACTCGTCCGCCTCAACCGCAACGGCACCACCACCCGGGAGGTCTACAGCTACAGGGATGGGATCGGCGTCTCCAAGGGGCTGAACCCTCCCCTCCGTGACAGGGATACGATCATCGTCAATCGCACCTTCTACGCCGAGGCCCTCGACGTCATCAATCAGGTCATCGTTCCCCTCAGTCAGGCCGCCAGCTCCTATTTTTTCTTCCGAGATACATTTAACGGCAACAGAAACAACAACTTCCGCTGACAACCGCTTCTTCTGCCCTCCCATGTACCGCGAACCCACCATCAGCCCCAAAGCCATCGCCTGGGCCCTCCTGAGCCAGTCCATCTGGCTGCCGCTGCTGGCCATCGATGCCCACGACCGCTGGCAGTCGCGGGTCGAGGACATGACCATCCCCCAGCCCGCCGATCCCAAGGGGACGGCGGATGCGATCGCCTCGGCGCCGGACGCAGCCTCCCCTGCAGCCGCCACCACCCCGGTTCCCCAGACCTCCTCGTCCCTCGACAACCTGGGCATCACCACCGGCCATGTCCTGAGCTCAGCTTCGGACAAGATCGGTTCGCTCCTGGATGCGCCCCTGGCGCGCAGTCTCGATCTCAGCGGCCCCACCACTCCTTCGCGGGCCCGGCGGCCCGATCCCGGTCGCCGTCCGGCGGTTGCCCTGCGGAGCACCTCCCCGGCCCGGGTGGCCAAGGCCCCTGCGGCCACGCCCTCCTTCCGCATCGATGGTCCGCCCCTGGCCACCACCGGCCTGGGCAGTGCCCAGACCCTGCTGCAGCGGAACTTCTCGAACTCCGAGCTTCTCGGTGGCGTCCTCACCATCCAGGACCTGGGTAAACCCGCCATGCCCACGGTGGCTCGGGCGGAGCGTGCCCGCTGGGCCAGCAGCGGCGACCCGATGGCTCCCATTCCCCAGAACCTGAGGGAACCGATGCGGCAGGCGATCCGCACCCTGCCGACCCCCACGCCCACCAACACCGCCAAGCTCCAGCAGGCCCGGGTCATCCACGTGCCCTCGACCCGGGTCAGCAAGCCCACCCAGGTGCCCCTCGCCATCCAGGCGGACGGCAGCGTCGATGTGCTGAGTCAGCCGGATGATCCAGCGGTGATCGAGGACATCAAGGAGTGGTCGAGTCGCCAGCCGGCCCAGGCCCCCGGGACCGTCACCCCCACGGTCGTCAACCTGCAGCCCCTCCCGGCCGAAGACAGGGCCACCCCCGCCCCTGTCCGGGTCTCGCCCGTGGCCATCAGTGCCCCGATCGCACCGCCGCCGGTTCCGGCTGCTGCCACCGTGGCCCCTGTGGCGGAAGCTCCCGCCCCCACCCCGGCCCCGGCCGGCGCCGTGGTGGCCCCCCAGTGAAACCGCCCCGGCCCCACCCCTGCAGCGTCCCCCTGGTCGGTCTGGCCTGCCTGGCCCTGGCTGCCGGTCCCGCTCGGGCCCAGTCGCTCCCGGCGCCTCTGGGCCCCTGGGTTCCCGTCGCCCCGGAGCCCGCGGCGGCCGGCTGGGAACCCGTCACCGATGCGGCCACCCTGCCGGCGGACTACCTGCCGCCACCGGCCAATCGGGATCCCGCCGAGCTGGCCATCCAGCCGCGTCAGGGCAAACCGATCGAGAACGTCGGCATCTACGGCATTGGCGGCGGCGTCAATTTCGGCAGCGACCTGCCCACCAGCGGCGTGTTCACCGGTCGGATTGGCTACAAGCTCAACGAAACCCTGGCGGTCTCCCTGCGCCCCAGCGTCATCTTCGGCAACCGTGATGTGCTGGGCCGCTACAACGGCCAGACCTCCTTCCAGCTGCCCCTCACCCTGGATCTGTTCCGCCGCTCCGTGGTCTCCCCCTACCTGGGAGGCGGCATCGCCACCAACACCTATTCCACCGGCGAGACCAACGCCATGCTCACCGGTGGCGTCGATCTCAACATCACCCAGAACGTGACCCTGGGCTTCAACGTCAACTACGTCTTCCTGCCCGATGGCATCACCTTCGATGCGCTTCAGGCCATGACGCTGCTCTATGTGAAGTTCTGAGACGCGGCGCCAGCCGTGGTTCAGTCGGCCACTGCCTCGATGGCGGCGGCGATCGCGTGACGTTGCTCGGCGTCGTAACCCCAGCGGTCCAGGAAGGCCCTGTCCTCGGTCACGGCCCCGTCGGATCCACCGTCGCTCGCCGCAGGCTCAGCCGTCTCCCCAGGCGCCGCCGCAGCCGCCAGCAGGGTTTCCAGCCGCTGCTTGACGGCCACGGGCTCCAGCTGGCGCAGCAGTTCGGTGCTGCGCAGCTGCACCCGCTCCGAACCGGCCTGGTGCTCCAGGTCCCCGGAACGGCGGTGGTGCAGCACCATCGCCGTGCTCATGGCCAGGTTGCGCGCGGTGAGATCCACCACCCCCGGCCCCGCCTGCCGCAGGGCGGCGACCAGGGGTTCCGGCAGACGGTCAAGCAGGGGCGCCTCACCGGTGAGACCGACCACGAAGAAACCGCGGGCCCCGTCCCGGCTCGCCACCAGCTCCCCCACCCGATCGGCCAGCACCTCATCACTGAGTTCCCCCGCTTCCCAGAGGCCGATCCACTGGGCCGCGATCTCCATGGCCTGGGGGAAGCTCGGTGCCAGCGGGGTCTCGGTGAGCGGCATCTCGGTCAGCGGGGCGTCATCGGTCATGGCGGCGGGCGGGCGGCGGGGCCCACGGACTGGCAGTGTTGAGGCTATGGACCCGAGCGCCCCGACCGCCAGCCCCGCCGATGCCCAGCCCGACGAGGGCAGCCCCGAAGCGCCTGTCTTCCGCTCCGGCTTCGTGGCCTTGATCGGTCGGCCGAACGTGGGCAAGTCCACCCTGCTCAACCAGCTGGTGGGCCAGAAGGTGGCGATCACCTCCCCCGTGGCCCAGACCACCCGCAACCGGCTGCGGGCCATCCTCACCACCCCCGCCGCCCAGCTGATCCTGCTGGACACGCCGGGCATCCACAAACCCCACCATCTGCTCGGGGAACGCCTCGTCCAGAGCGCCCGAGGCGCCATCGGCGAGGTGGATGTGGTGCTGCTGCTGGTGGATGCCAGCCAGCCGGCCGGCCGGGGGGACGGGTTCATCGTCGACCTGCTGCGCCACAGCCGGGTGCCGGTGCACGTGGCCCTCAACAAGAGCGACCGGGTCGGCGCCGACGCCGAAGATCTGGCCGCCACCTACCGGGAGCTGCTGGACGCTGGCGATCACCCCGTGACCTGGCCCCTGCACGCCTGCAGCGCCCTCAACGGCGATGGCTGCCAGGCCCTGGTGGAGGCCCTGGCGGCCGAGTTGCCGCCCGGTCCCCTGCTCTACCCGGCCGACACGGTCAGCGACCAGCCGGAACAGCTGCTGCTGGCGGAGCTGATCCGGGAGCAGGTGCTGACCCTCACCCGCGAGGAAGTGCCCCACTCGGTGGCGGTGCGGATCGAGCGGATCGTGGAGGAGGAGGCGAAGGGCAAGCTGCGCACGGCCGTGCTCGCCACCGTGCTGGTGGAGCGCAGCAGCCAGAAGGGAATCCTGATCGGCAAGGGGGGCCAGATGCTCAAGGGGATCGGCCAGGGGGCGCGGCTGCAGATGCAGAAGGTGTTCGACGGTCCGGTGTACCTGGAGCTGTTCGTCAAGGTGGTCCCCAACTGGCGCAGCCATCCGGGCCGCCTGACGGAGCTGGGCTACCGGGGCGACTGAGGCCGCCGGCCCACCGCCCCCGCCGGCGGGGGGTTTGCGAGGATCCCGACCGGGGTCCACCCGCCCCGATCTACCGCCGCCCCCGCCGTGACCAGCGCGACCGAGCCGCCCAGCGCCGCCCCCTTCCCGCCCGAGACGATCGCGGCGTTCCTGGCCTTCTGCGCCGGCGACTGGCTCTCCCTGCGCAGCTGCTTCAGCCTGGAGGAGGCGGCAGAGGCGGCCGTGGAGGCCGAGGCGGACGGGGTGAACTGGCACAGCTCCGAACGGGGGGAACTGACGGTCACCTACCTGGCCCCTGTGCAGGGGGGCGAACCCGGAGGGCTGGAGATCACCCCGCCCGGCGGCGGCCGCCACAGGCTCCTGTTCGGCCCCGACGGCAGCTTTCAGGGCAGTGCCCCGGACGGGGCCGCCAGCACGGGGCGCTGGCAGCTGTGGCCGGACGGGAGCCTGGAGCTGACCAGCCAGCGGGCCGGGGCGTCGGTGCGCGAAAGGATCTGGTTCACCAAGGCCAACCTGCGCCTGCGCAGCAGCGTGGAGCACCACCCCGACGGCAGACCGGGCCGGGCCAGCTTCAGCTCCGAGATCCGGCGGGTCAGCCGCCCCCCCGGCTGAGGCCGCCCGCCATGCGCTTCGATGTGGTGAGCCTGGTGCCGGACGCCTTCACGCCCCTGCTGGGGCTGGGGGTGATCGGCCGTGCTTTTGCCGCCGGCATCGCCGAGGTCCACACCCACAACCCCCGCGACCACGCCACGGATCGCTACCGCAAGGTGGATGACGTGCCCTACGGCGGCGGCGCCGGCATGGTGCTCAAGCCCGAGCCGGTCTACGCCGCCTTCGAGGCGATCCCGGTGCTGCCGCGCCGCCGCGTGCTGCTGATGAGCCCCCAGGGCCGGACCCTGCACCAGCGCGACCTACGCCGCTGGGCGACGGAGCACGACCAGCTGGTGCTGCTCTGCGGCCACTACGAGGGCTTCGACGAGCGCATCCGGCCCCTGGCGGACGAGGAGGTGTCCCTGGGGGATTTCGTGCTGACCGGCGGAGAACTGCCGGCCCTGGTGGTGATCAGCGGCGTGGTGCGGCTGCTGCCCGGCACCGTGGGCTCACCGGACTGCCTGGAAGCCGAGAGCCACAGCGGCCTGCTGCTGGAGCACCCCCATTACACCCGGCCGGCGGAGTTCCGCGGCATGGCGGTGCCGGAGGTGCTGCGCAGCGGCGACCACGGCGCCATCGCCCGCTGGCGCCAGGAGCAGCAGGTGGCCCGCACCCGCGAGCGCCGCGCCGACCTGCTGGCCCTGTGGCAGGCGGAGCAGGACTCCTGAAGCGCGCCCCCTGAAGCGCGTCTACGCCCCGCACCGGCGACACTGGATCCGCCCCCAACGCCCCCCATGCAACTGCGCATCGGCAACGGCTACGACATCCACCGGCTCGTGCCCGGCCGGCCCCTGATCCTGGGCGGCGTGCGCCTGGAGCACCCCGACGGCCTGGGGCTGGACGGCCACAGCGACGCCGACGTGCTGGTCCATGCCCTGATGGATGCCCTGCTGGGGGCCCTTTCCCTGGGGGACATCGGCACCCACTTTCCGCCAGAGGACGAGCGCTGGCGTGGCGCCGACAGCCTGGTGCTGCTGGAGCAGGTGGTGGCGCTGGTGGCGGAGCGGGGCTGGCTGGTGCTGAACGTCGACACGGTGGTGGTGGCGGAGCGGCCCCGGCTGAAGCCCCACATCGCCGCCATGCGGGGAGCGATCGCCAGCCGCCTGGGCCTGGCCCCCGAGCAGGTGGGAGTCAAGGCGACCACGAATGAGGGGCTCGGACCCACGGGCCGCCAGGAAGGCATCGCCTGCCATGCCGTGGCGCTGCTGCACCGGCCGTGACCCGTCGACCGCCCCTCCGGCTGGCTACCTTGCTGGCCGCCCTCTGCCTGCTCACCCTCGTGCTGGTCGGCCTGCCCACCACGGCCCAGGGCGCCACCACAGAGCCTCCGGGGCCGGTGGTGGAGCACCTCAGGGTGAAGGTGCCCGCCGACGCCCGGGGGGCCTGGCTGCAGGCGGAGGAGGAGAGCTGGGGACCCTGGCTGCAGCGCCAGGACGGATTCCTGGGCCGGGACCTGCTCTGGGACGCCGAACGGGAGGAAGGCCTGCTGCTGATCCGCTGGCGCAGTCGCCGCCAGTGGCTGGCCATTCCGGCCAGCGAGGTCGAGGCGGTGCAGGGCCGCTTCGAAGCTGCGGCCCGACGGGCCCTGGACCGCGATGCTGGGGGGCGGGAGCCCGCCGCGGCCAGCAATCCCTTTCCGCTGGTCCATGCCGGCGAACTGGCATGGCTGGCACAGACGCCGCCGCTGGAGGAGGGGCGTTGAGGGAGGACGCCCGGCTCGACCTCGGCCGCCGCGGGCGGCTCGGCATGGTGGAGGCGGTCTGGGGTGAGCACAAGAGCGTCGATCAGATCGCCGCCGTGATGCTGGAGATGCGCCGTGCCGGGGAACTGGCGCTGGTGACCCGGGTGTCGGCCGAGAAGGCCGCGGCGGTGGAGCGGCAGCTGGACGAATCCATCGGCGCCCTCGGTTCCGAGGACGCACCCATCCACCATCCCCTGGCCCGTTGCCTCACCTGGCCCTCCCCGCCGCCGGCCGACCCGGCCCTCGGGCGCGTTGCGGTGCTCGGCGGCGGCAGCAGCGACC